>CAZOBJ010000053.1:0-20946 GCA_964577825.1 uncultured Planctomycetales bacterium | reverse complement strand
CCGGGCTCTATTTGTAGTAGAGGTGGCACTCGACGCCGAGCGGGTCGAGCTTCTCCTTGAGGACCTTCCCGAACATCGCGTGGTGGATGGACACGCCGATGGGGGTGTCCTTCGGCAGGGGCGTGCCGGCCAGGAAGCCGCCGTAGGCCAGATAGACGGCCGGGTCGCCGGCCGTGGCGTGGCTGATGGCGCTGGATTCCTCGACGAGCCTGCCGACATCCGGCGTGTCCAACTCTTCCCACGATGACACGCCGTAGGCGGGGAACAGCGACGGATGGACCCGGGGCGAGCCGCCGATTCGCTCCAGGATGAAGCGCGGGTCGTTCGACGTCTGCCCGCCGTGTGAGACGACGCACGAGACGCGCGACGAGAGCCGGGCGACGGGGTCCTCGCTCTCGGGGTCGGCCAGGTCGTCGTGCAGCCCGATCCAGAGCGCCATGTTCGCGCCGGCCGACGAGCCCACAAGGGCGATCCGGTCCGGGGTGATGTTCCACTCCTTCGACTTGTGACGGAGGAACTGCACGACCCGGGCGCCGTCGCGGTGCGGCCCGGGGAAGGTCACCGGCTCGCGCCCCCGCACGAACCGGTAGTTGGCGGACGCCACCGAGATGCCCTCGGCCAGGCAGCGCTCGACGTAGCCGCCGACGGCCCGCTTGTCCCCGCCGACGAAGCCGCCCCCGTGGAAGTAGAGCAGCACGGGCGCAGGCTTCTCGGACTCGGCCTTCCAGAAATCCAGCACGTTGCGCTCGTGGGGACCGTACTTCACGTCGGCGAAGTCCGCTTGGCGGAGCGCCGTCGGCCTGTCGACGCCCTCCCCTTCCTGCACTCTCTCCTGCCGCCCAACGGACTTCTCGCGGACGTCGCCTGACGCGCCGGCGCCGGGCGCAACCGCCAGGGACAGCGCCAGCATGAGCGCCGCCGCAAGAAGGACTGTAACGCGCCCGCCTGATTCTCTCCGCCGCATCTTTTCCTCCCTCGCGGTCCGGGTCCGCTGACGGCACTTGACCGGTTTGTCACGGGCCTTTGCAGCACAGGCCGCACCCCTCTATGATAAGCGAAACACGTTCAGCCTGCACCCCGTCACGTGGAGAACCCATGCCTTCCTACAAAGAACAGTTCAGCCGGTTCCGCGGCAAGTTCGACGCGGAATCGCACTTCCTGCACCTGGTCATCCCGTCCGTGGTGCGGCCGGGGGAACCCTTCGCGCTGAGGGCCGTCATGATGGACGCCCGGGGGATGCCGGACGAGCAGTACGCGGGCCGGATTCCGCTCGGGGCGAGCGACCCCGCGCTGAAGGCGCCCGACTGCATCGATTTCACGCCCGATGGGCTGGGCATGGCGCGGGTGGATGGGCTCGTCGCCGACCGAGAGGGGGCCTTCTACCTTACGGCCGAGCCGGAAGGCTGCCCCGGCGCGCCCCCGCGGAGCAACGCGACCCTTGCCAGGCCGGCCGGCCCGCGCCTGTGGTGGGGCGACACGCACGTGCACACCACCCTGAGCAACTGCCACCGCGACCAGTGCAAGGACCCGGAGTTCTGCTACTGGTACGGCCGACGCGTGGCGCTGCTGGACTTCTGCGCCGCTGCCGACCACCTGCGAGGAATCCACGCGGAAGAGGGCAACTGGGACGAGATCAAGGACGCCGCCCGGCGCCACAACGCCCCGGGCGAGTTCGCCACCTTCCTGGCCTTCGAGTCCTCCCACGCCCGCGGCTTCGGGGGCGACAACAACATCTACTACAACGCCGACGAGGCGGAGCACTTCTGGCGCGACCGGGAGGACATGAAGGGCATCGCCCCGAAGGTCGGGCTGGACGAGCTGTGGGCCTGGCTGGACGAACGCGGCCTGCCCTACCTAAGCATCCCCCACCACACCGGCCGGGCGGGCAAGTACAGGGACTTCGAGGACCCGTTCCACAACCCGGACCACGAGACGGTCCTCGAGATCTACTCCTGGTGGGGCGGCTCCGAGGGCCGCCATGACGACCTCTACCTGAAGGGCGGCAAGACCGACAGGAAGGCATACTGGCGCGACGCGCTCGAACTGGGCTACCGCCTGGGCGTCATCGGGTCCAGCGACACGCACCACACCATGCCGGGAACACCCTTCCCCGTCAACGCGGAGAACTACGGCTACGGGCAGCACCGCCTCAACTGCCAGGGCGTCGCGGCGGTCTACGCCGACGAACTGGAGCGCGGGCAACTGTTCGCGTCGCTGCTGGAGCGGCGCTGCTACGCCAGCACGTTCTGGCGGCCGGTGCTGGAGTTCTCCGTCAACGGGACGCAAATGGGCGGCCAAGCCGAGGCGGACGCCGGCAGTCGCGCCTGCCGCCGCATAAGCGGCGCCCTCGTCTCCGAACGCGACGCCAGGATAGCCCTGTTCCGCAACAACGAGCGCCTGGCGGAGACGCGCACGGAGGGTGCGCTGACCCGCTTCAGCTTCACGGACGATGAGCCCCTGGAGTCGGCCTGCATACGCGGCGCTGCCAGGAACCCGGAGCCGTTCGCATTCTACTACCTGAAGGTGCTCGGCCCGGGAGACCAGATGGCCTGGTCCTCGCCCGTGTGGATAAGCCCGTGATTGGGCGTGGGCACAGCAGGAGGACGCGAGATGAGCGAAGAGAAGGTCCTGGTTGTTTACTACTCCCGTACGGGCACCACGCGCAAGGTGGCTGAGGCCATCGCGGAGCTGCTCGGGTGCGAGCTGGAAGAGATCATCGACACCGTGGACAGGTCCGGCGCATGGGGCTACCTGGCCTCCGGCAGGGACGCCTTGAAGAAGAGGGCCGCTGAAATCAAGGCGCCGCAGAGGGACCCGGGCGACTACGACCTGGTTGTCCTGGGCACGCCCGTGTGGGCGTGGACGATGAGTTCCCCGATGCGCGGCTATCTCTCGCAGTACGCGGGCCGCCTGCCCGAGGTCGCCTTCTTTTGCACCACAGGCGGAACGGGCGTGAAGCGGACCTTCAGGCACATGGAGGCGGCCTGCGGGAAGCCGCCGCGTGCCGTGCTGGGCCTCAGGATGAAGGACGTGCTGAAGGACCGACACACGGAACGGCTCGCGCAGTTCGCCGAAGAGCTGGGAAGCGCCGGCGAAGCAGCGTAGGCGGGAGAGACGGGACGGGGTGAGTTCGGCCTCAACGCGTCAGCGTCGGGTCCGCCCAGGCGCATTCGAGACGCTCGCCCGTCGTCCGGTGGGAGGCAGTCCGAACACCCAGGGTCAGCGCCTGCACGCCGTCGACAGCGGCCGAAATAGCGGCCGCAGCGGCCTGCGACCCGGATGCCGGCACGCGCACGGTAGCCAGCACTGCGCCGTCGCCGATCACCTCGAAGACCACGTCCCGCGCGTCCGTGCCCTCCAGCGGCCCGACAGCGGCGGTGAAGCGGCTGAACTGGCCGCCCAGCCTGAAGGACAGAGAGGACGGTGCGAGCACGCCCATGCCCCTGTCGAACAACTCCTCGCCCAGCCGGATCGCCCTGCCGTCGAAGGCCCGGTCGAACGCAACGGCGCCCTGCTGGCCTATCTCCGTGGGGCGCACGTCGGACAGGGACACCTGCGGCTCTTCGGAACCGGCCGCTGACTCCAGGAGCGGGAATCCCTGCGGGCGAAGACCCGCGATGGCCTCGGCATCCCGCGTCCAGACGGCGCCGCCCCCGGCCTGGCTCTGGCCGCGCTGCGCGAAGTCCCACCGATTGTCGAAGAAACCCACGACGAGGTGGCTGTCCGGGCCAACGGTCAGGTTGTCGAACACTGCGTAATCGAACCACTTGTGCCCAACGCCGGCGGAATCGTGCAGCCGGACGCCAAAACGCCCACACGCCTGATAGAGTCCCGCCGGACCCAACGCTCCCACGACCGCAATCATCCGGGCGCGACTGGCGGGATTCGGATAGCACAGCATGACGCCCAGGCCCTCTCCGGCGTAACGGGTGCCGTTCAGGACAATCGCGTCTTCCTCGAACCCGACGGGCAGATCGCGCAGCGTGCCCGAGACCACGCCCTTCACCCGGGGGGCGCCGAGAAGGACGATGTTGAACCGTCGCACGTCAGCCGACGTGACCTCTATGTCGCTCTTGAGGCGTGGCACGGCCCCGTGTTCCGCCTCCCACTGCGCGACGAGCCACTCGGCCTCCCGTCGGCTCAAGCTGGTGAAGAGATCCGAGTCGCCCCCCGTCGCGTAAACCACCAGGAACGGGTCACGGAAGACGTCCTGGAAGGGCCCGCTGAGACGCTGCCGCTTGCGGAACTTGGGCCTCTCCACCAGTTGCCACTGCCCGTCCCATTTCTCCAGCTCAACCCCGGGCTGGCTCACACGCACGGCGAACGACGCACCGTCAACACTCACGGTCCTCACCGCGGGCGGCAGCCGCTCGGCCGACAGCGTGAGCGCCGAGACGTTGTCCGTCACAAGCGCAACCCCCTTCCCGCTGACTGATGCCCGGACGCCGGACAGTTTCAGGGGATCATCGAGGGCATCCAGCACAACCCACCAGGCCCGGTTGTGCCTCAGGTCTGCGGTGCGGAACTCGAAATGGTCGGGCTGACGAACCGGCGGGGCGCCCAGGACCTTGGCCAACGCGTACTCTCCCACCCAGCCTGGCAGGGGATCATTGCGCCCGCCGGGGAACTCGAGGTACTCCACGTCGTGCCCGAGTTCCCGCAGCCGTCGGGCAATGGCACGGCTCTCACAGTCGTGGAGCGCCTGCGTCCCGGCCTTGCAGGCGGCGAACACATGGCAATGCGCCAGGTTCTCTGCAAAGGAAACGAGGAACGTGCTTGCGCGCAGGAACGATTGAACCTCTGCGGCCAGCCCCTCCTTCGGCTCCGGCCCCCCCTGCTGGGCATGGCCGGGGGCGCCGGCCTCCCACTCGTCCAGCGCAACCACGCCCGCGAACCTGTCCGGATAGTACGCGGCGAGCCGCCAGCATCCCACCACGCCGGCGGACTTGCCCACCAGGTAGGTCCGACGCAGGTCGATGTTGTAAAGCTCCTCCAGTTCATCCATCATGCCCATGACGTCGCTGTCGCACACGTGCGTCCAACGAGGGCCGCAACGGCTCTCCAGCTTCGCCGAGATCATCCCTTCGTAGCAAGGGGTCTCGACGTCCTGCCACTGGGATCCATTGGTCCCGCTGAGCGTGACGACCAGCGGCAGAGCGCGATCGGGAGCCGCCGTGGCCGACCGCGGCAGGCAGACGCTGTAAGGCCTGAAGGAGCCGTCAAGTGGCATGTAGTGCGCCCGCAGAAAGGGCTTGCCGACGGGAAAGACGGCCGGCTCGCCGTCCTGGAGCCTGTGGAAGTTGGCCAGGATCTGGTCGAAGGCCGCCCGCCGCCTCGCGGCGGGGGTCCGCTCCGGTCCGCCCGCGTCCACCAGGGCGCGGGCCTGCACCAGCAGCGCGGCGGCGTCTCGGCCCAGGCGCCCGCGCTCTGCGCGCGCGAAGTCCTCGATCTTGGCCTCTTCCTCCTTCAGGACTTCCCGGACGTAGTCGCGCAGCCGCTCCTCGGTGCGCACGTACGTCGTGCGCTCCCGCCTCAACTGGCAGGACCGGAAGATGTTGGTCGCAGCGAACAAGGCCGAGACCGCGGTGAGCGCGACCAGAAAGCGCAAACGCACAGATTGCTCCCGCTCCGTCACAGCCCTCTCCCCGCTCTCAAAGGACGGCGGCACGAAAGGTAGAACGAGCGCCGATAGTATAGCAGACACCAGAGCACATGGAAAGTGGTGTGCCCCGCCGAGGCGGCGCGATCACGCTCCTGCAGCGCAGGCGGCAACGGCTTCGGCTTCAGGTCTGCGAGACCTGGACCTGCGCCTCCCGAAGCCACGATTCGCTCACCTCGATGCCCCAACCGCTCCCGCCGGGTTCATGGATTGCCCTGCAGTTGTGCGGTGAACGCGTCGAGCCCGGCGATGCCCAGCATCTCTTCGGCCTCGACGATCCTCTCCAGGGCGGACGCGGCGGGATTCTGTCCTCCCGGACCCCGCTCAGAAGCCCTGAAGCGCTCGCTCAGGCGGCTGAAGTCGGCGGCGGGCATCACTTCCCGCAACGCGGGAAGAAGGACCGTGTCCTCGTGCGCAACGTGCGCGCGGTACATGCGCGCATACGCCCGACACGTGCGGACGAGCGCATTCCGCGTCTCCCTCTGGCCCGCGGCGTCCTTTCCGGCCAGGAAGACGACGCGCGCGGCCAGGCTTCGGCCCACCGCGTGCTGCCGGATCAGGACGGCCACGGTCCCGACGCGCCGGTCGGCCGCTATGAAGGCGGGGTAGACGTACTGTTCCTCGATGGCTTCGTGGTGGGCCCGGATGAAATCGTCCAGAACCACCCCCGTGCCGCCGAGGGCGTCCGGGGGGACGTCCACGCCGGCGATCAGGCGGTCGGCACACTCCTGATAGACGTTCATCAGCCGGTGGATGACGCCGTGCTCGTGCATCAGGGCCTGGGTGGCCGCCACGGCGTCGGGCGCATCCTGCTGTCCCCGTGCAGAGCGCCCCCCCGTCGCGGCGGCGGCCAGCCCAAGGCCCACCGCTCCAACCCGCGTCAGGAACCCGCGCCTCGCCTGCAGGCCATCTTGCCCAGCCATTGCCCTCCCCCCCAGTTCTCCGGCCGTCCCTCGACCGGGCCATTATCGCGTTGTCGCCTTCAGGGCACAAGCCAGCCAGTTACGCGCGATAGTGCCTCAACGGACGTCGTCGTGCGGCACGATAAGGGAGAAGTCGCCGGTGCGGGCGGCCTTCAGCACCGAACCCATGTAACGGTCCACCTCGTGCGACTGCATGGGGATGGGCATGCCCTGGAGCTTGGAGGCCAGGGCCGGGTCCTTCGCCGCCGAGAGCATCCGCGCCTCATGCTCGTCGGAGAAACCCTCCACCTGTTCGAGCGTGGTGGGGAAGTCCACGCTCTCGGCCATGGCCGCCATGCCGCGCCCTACGGCCCGGCCGAGCTGCTCGCCCGACATGCCTTCCAGCGCCGCGTCCGCGTCGACATATCCGTACCTCTGGTAGATCGCTCCGACCCTGGTCAGCTTGCCCCGTATGGCGGGCCCAAAGAAGCAGGTGTAGTAAGGCATCAGGAGCGCCGTCGCCTGTCCGTGATCCATGATGTCAACCAGGGAGAAGCTGTTCAGGTGCGGCCCGTTGGTGCTCCCGATCATGATGGCGTGGCCGCCCAGGTCGGTGCCGAGGCCGAGCGCCTCCCGCAGGGGCTCGGAGTCGGGCTCCTTCAACACACCCGGCAGCGCAGCGATGATCAGCTCCAGTCCGGCCAGCGCCACCTCCTGCAGGACGCCGAACTGCTCGTGGTCCTCGGCCACCCCGAAGTAAGTCTCCAGGAGGTGGCAGACGCCGTCGAACGCCCCGACCTTCGTGAACCTGGCCGGCATGGTGATGGTCGCGCGGTAGTCGAAAAGGGCAGCGGGCGGCACGACGGCCACGTCGATGAACAGCTTCTTCTGCATCGTCCGCTCATTGGTAACGTTGGCGTACTTGGTCAGGTGTGCGCCCGAGGCGCTGGCGGTCTGCACGATGAGGAACGGCATCAGCGGCTTGCCGATCGCCTCGATCCTTTCGCTGACCTTGCCGGCGCCGTAATAGTCGTCGCAGGAGCCGCCCAGGCTGGCCAGCGTGACAGACGCCTTCACGCCGTCGATGAGGCTTCCGCCGCCCATTCCGACCACTGCGTCCGGCCGGACCCGGAGTATCTCATCCCGCACGCGTTCCACGTCCTCGACGGGAGCGTTCGGCCCGGCGCCCGGGCACTCGGCCGCGATCTTGAGCCCGCCCCCCTCAAAGGAACGGCTCAGCCCGTCGAACATGCCGTTCTTGAGGCATGCCTCGTCGCGCACCAGCAGGAACCGACGGCCGAACCGGCCGGCCAATCTACCGGACTCGCCGATGGTCCCGAGCCCGAACACGTACGCATCCCCTTTGAACCGGCCGATGAGTTCTCGCGCCTTGCCTTTGATCTGCTCCACGGTGCATCCCTTCTGCCAGGAGTCTCCCGTGCGACACAGGGGCATTTTAGGCTATCGGAGCGCGAATGCAACAAGCAGACGGTCGGGGGTGGCGCGCCGTCAACGCAACGGACGCCCGGGCGCCGACCGGCAGGCCCGTTTTCGCCGCTTTCTCCATATTTTCCGAAAAAAACCGCTTGACTTCCCGTACAGCACCTGTACAATTAGCGCGCTCGTGAACCCCAGAGGGTAATGTACCATGAGGTCGTCCATGCGTAAGGTAATGCCCGTCGTGTTGTTGCTGGCTGTTGTCGCCCTTCCCACGCAGGTCGCACTCGGTTGGGACATCGAGACCGTCGACGACACAAGTCACGTGGGGAAGTACGTGTCAATGGACCTCGACGGCAGCGGATACCCACACATCAGCTACTACGACGAGACGAACACGGCGCTGAAGTACGTCGCCTGGGACGGTGGTGCCTGGAACATTGAGACGGTGGACAACGCCGCCAGTGTGGGCCTGCACACCGGGCTCGGCCTGGACAGCAGCGACTACGCGCACATCAGTTACTACGACGAGACGAACACCTCCCTGAAATACTCCGCCTGGGGCGGCGCAGCCTGGGGTACCAGCACGGTGGACAACACCGCCAGCGTCGGCGAGTACACCTCGCTGGCGGTCAACAGCAGCGACTACGCGTGCATCAGCTACTACGACGCGAGCAACACGTCCCTGAAGTACGCCGCCTGGAACGGCGCATCCTGGGCCATTGAGACGGTGGACAACACTGCGAGCGTCGGCAAGTACACCTCGCTGGCACTCGACGGGAGCGGCTTCCCCCACATCACGTACTACGATGCGACGAACAAGGACCTCAAGTACGCCGCCTGGAACGGGGCCTCCTGGGACATTGAGATCGTGGACAGCACCGGCAACGTCGGCGAGTACAGCTCGCTGGCCCTGGAGCCTGGCGGCACGCCCCACATCAGCTATCACGACTGGACCAATGGTGACCTCAAGTACGCCGTCTACAAGGGCGGTTCGTGGGTCATCGAGACGGTGGACAGCGCCAACGTTGTCGGCGTCGCCACGGACATAGCCGTGACTAACGCCGGGCACCCGCACATCACGTACTATGACTGGACCAACGACGAGCTGAAGTACGCCGCCTGGGACGGCGTGATGTGGCAGACCGAGGTA
Organism: uncultured Planctomycetales bacterium; assembly: GCA_964577825.1. Classification (GTDB taxonomy): domain Bacteria; phylum Planctomycetota; class SZUA-567; order SZUA-567; family JAFGNG01; genus CAZOBJ01. The sequence goes on along the minus strand of CAZOBJ010000053.1, from coordinate 11,795 downwards.
GTGGACACCGGGGGCAGTGTGGGGTACAGCACTTCGGTGGATCGGGACGCCGCCAACGGCGTGCACATCGCCTATTATAACGATGACGGCAACGAACTGAGATACGCGTATGGCGAAGGGGTCGAGGTCCTGCCTGAACCCTCGACGGCCGTCCTGGGCCTGTTAGCCCTGGCCTTTGGCGGAGCCTGCGCTCGCCGCCGCAAGCAGAAGAAGGGCGATCCTGCCTGAGAGCAATGCGGGCGCGGAGCCGGAGTGACGCCACGCTGTTCCTGTCATCTGCGGGTTCTCTTGCCTCTCCGATATCTGCGAGACACATCCCTCGCTTCGACTCATCGGCCGCTCGCGCAACGGGGCGGCCGGCCATCTGAGACTCGCCGGCCCCCGGGAGGCATCACATGAGACGCAGGCACCGCCTCAGTCGCATCCTGGCCGTGGTCAAGTGGGTCTGGCGCGTCGTCAGGATCCCCTTCCTCGTGCTGGCGCGCCTGCTGGTGCTGCCGCTCGACCTGGCATTCCTCCTGTTCGACCTCTTCTTCGTCAACGCCAAGAAAACCCGGCTGTTCGAGCACGATTGCCGCGGGGTGTTCGGTCGAGGCAGCCGTACATGCGGTCCCGTCCGCAAGTACATCAACGGCTTCCTGTTCAAGCTCATCTGCAGGGACGTCCGTTTCTCGGAACGTCACCCCGTCCCGATCTGTGCCGCCGGAGAGCAGACGAAGATCTACTTCGCGCGGGGCGCCTTCACGTTTGTGCTGCTCTGCGCCATCGGTGCCGGGGCGGCGTGGGGCATCATCAGCTTCTGGCCCGAACTCTCCCCGGGGGCCCGCACGAAGGCCGACCTGGAGAAGTTGCTCGCCGAGCGCGTCAGCGCGGCCACCACGGCCCTGGCGGAACAAGACTACCAAGAGGCCCTCTCCCTGTTCCAGGACGCCCTGCGCCTGGATCCGAATAACACCGGGCTGCGCTATCAGGCGGGCCTCTGCCTGGAGCAGATGGGCCAGCCGCGCAAGGCCGTGGAGTACTTCGCGGGCGCCGCCCAGGGCGAGAACGCCCACCCCCAGGCAGTCGGCAAGATGGCCCTCTATTACTACAGCAAGGGCAGCATCGGCCTGGCAGGCGAATACGCCCGACAGGCCGTCGAGCTGGGGGCCGACGACGGCCCGACCCTGGCCATCGCCGCCGACCTGGACGCCTGGTCCGGGGAGGTCGAGACCGCTCAGAGCCGACTTGACGCCGCGATAGCCCGAGCGCCGGACAGCGACGCCGTCCGTCTGGCCCAGGCACACTCTCTGACGCTCCAGGGCAAGCTCACCGAAGCGGGCCAGGTACTCGATAGCATCCCGGACGACACCGAGATGGGGATAGTGGCGGGGGTGTACCGGCTGGCCCTGCTCTACCAGCAAGGCCAGCCGGATGAGGCCCTGAGCCAACTGGAGGCCGTCGCGGACCGATACGCCAACGTCGCGTGGCCTTCACTGCTGCTGATAGATTTCCAGTTCGTCGCAGGCCGCCGGGCGGACGCCTTGAGGCGGGGCAGCGCTGTGGAGGAGAAGTTCTACGACTCCCCCGGCGTTCAGCTTGCCCTGGCCCAGATACTGGCGAAGCACGGGGATTACGACGACGCGTTGAGCCTGGCCCTGGCCTGCACAAAGGAGCTGGGCCTCGCCTCAAGGGCCAACGTCCTGCTGGGCAACATGTACATGCAAAGGGGATTCAACAGGGAAGCCATGAACTGTGCCCGCCGCGCGCTCAGGAGCAGACCGGACGACCTGAGCACCCTTCTGCTCGCCGGACGAGCCGCACTCGCCATGGGAGATACGACCGAGGCGATCATGCGGTTCGGCCGTGCCGTCGAGGTGATGCCCCGCGCCGCACGGGCATACTACTGGCTGGCGAGAGCCCACGCAGCCGACGGGCAGTTGCCGAAGGCCCTGGAGCACCTGGCAAATGCGTGCGCGCTGAGCCCGGACTCCGGCCGGTTCCGCCACGAATACGGCGTGGCGCTGATCGCCGCAGGCCAGAAGGAAGCGGCTCTCGAACAGTTGACCCAGGCGGCCGAACTGCTGCCGAACCCCTACGAGGCCTACACGACCCTCGGCCTCCTGGCGCATGAGAACGGCCAGGTGGACGACGCGCGCAAGTACTACCTGATGGCCGTGGACGCCAGCCCGCCCCAGGCCGTCACCGCCTCGAACAATCTCGCCCAGATGCTCCTGGCGGAGGACCGTGACCTGCCCGTGGCCATTGCCATGGCTTACTGCGCCTACGCCAACTCGGTTGGCCCCGCGCGGGGGCACACGGCCGACACGTTTGCCGTCGCGCTCATGAAGGCCGGCTACGCCGCAAGGGCAGTCAACGTCGCCCGGGAAGCAGCCCGGGCCCAGCCCCACGATCCAGGGCGGCAACTGCGACTGGGCATCGCCGAAGCCGCCGCGGGGAACCCGGAATTGGCGGCGGCCGCGTGGGCGAGGGCGATCCAGCTGGCGCCGGATTCCGAGGCCGCTCAGCAGGCACGGGGCCTCCTGCAACAGTCAGCGGTCCGAGGGCAAGGGGCGCAGCCGCCGTCTGCCCCCCCGCAGGAGTGACCCGCCGGCAAACCGCGGGAATGCCCGCCCCTGCCGCCTCAGGCGGCCCCCCAGACGCGGTCCAGCCCCAGGACCATCCACATGTGCAGAGGCTTGGACGAGAGCCTTCGCTGGAGGCCGTCCAGGACCCGGCGCAAGGTGCGGTTGAGTCGCCTCGGGCCGGCGACTTCTTTGCCCTGGCAGCGGGGGCAGATGGCAATGGGGTCCCGCGGCCAGTGTCTCGCAAGACGCCGGCACAACACGATCATCCACTTCGGGGCTCGCCCGTACGTCTCGCCGCAGAAGCCGACGAACCCAAGCCTGAACCCACGGAAGCGCACCGCCACGTCAGAGGGCGCCCCGAAGGCTCTGAGGTGTCCGTCGATGTGGTACTCCAGCCCACAGGAGCGGCACTTGGTCGTCCGCGCCGCCAACTGCTCCCGGTAGGGCACGCTAATGACGACGTGCCTGCGCGCGACACGCGTCAGCTCGTTCACTGCGCGCAGGTACACGGCGTCGGGCAGGTGCTCCAGCAGCTCACTTGCGAGGACCAGGTCGAACGACCTGTCCTGGAAGGGCAGCTCCCTGCAACTGGCCTGCACCTTCGGCACGGACACGTAAGCCAGAGCGGCGGCGCTCCTGTCGCAGCCCACCACAAGCCGGTCGGGGCAGAGGTCATTCGTTATGGCGCCGTCGCCGCAGCCGACGTCCAGTATGGACTCGACCTCCGGCCCGATCAGTCTCTGGAAGAGCCGCTTCTTCTCATAGAACCACCGGTTGTACCCTCTCTGCCAGTGGACCTGCTGCTCATACAGGGCCGGATTGTCGGCTTCCGAGTGCTCCCACACGGCGACGCCTCAGGCAAGGGAGTCCAGACCCGGGACGCAAGGGGCGCCGGCGAACGACCCCGTTAGCGTCGTGGAGAGCATGGACTCGACGGAGTGGATTGGCGCGGATGGTCATCGGGCTATTCGGCCGTCCCCTGCCAGGGCCACAGAGCGTGCCGAGGGCAGACGCGCCCTCAGCTGGCATCGCTCAGCCTCGACTTGCCGTGCCCGGGCACCCAGCCCCGCTCGATCAGCCTGAGCACAGCGCTCACGACCTCCCGGTCGAACTGCGCGCCCGCCCCGCTCTCGATCTCCCCGATGGCGTGTTCGAGGCCGTACGCCTTTCGGTAGGGGCGATCCGAGAGCATGGCGTCCAGGGAATCGGCCACGGAGAGGATGGCGCTCTTCTTGTCGATCTGCGCCCCTTGCAGACCCTCGGGATACCCCCTGCCGTCGGGCCTCTCGTGGTGATGTCGAACGGGGTTCTGGAGCCTCCGGAGCGACCCGAGCGGCATCAGTATGTGCCTGCCGGTGACGGGATGCTGCCTGACGGTGTCGTACTCGGTCTCCGACAGGGGCCCCGGCTTGCCCAGGACGTTGTCGGGTATGCCGATCTTCCCGATGTCGTGGAGGAGGGCGCTGTCCCTGACGATCTCGACGTCCTGCTCGGAAAGGCTCAACTCCCGGGCGATTGCAACGGCCATTGCACTGACCCGCTGGGAATGGCCGCGCGTGTATCGGTCCTTGGCTTCCACAGCCAGGGCAAGGGCCGAGATAGTCTCGAAGTACACCCGCTCCTCGCTCTCGCGCAGCAGGCTGGCCTCTATGGCGAGCGCCGCCTGGTTGGCTATGTTCTGGAGCAACTCCGTAGCGCGGAAGTCGAATGGGTCGTCCCGGTCCGTTTTCTGCAGGGCCAGCACGCCCAGCCGCTGGCCCCGGCGGGTGAGGGGAACGGCTAGGAACGCAGGCTCGTAAATGTAAGTGCCGTTCTCCGCCACCCGGTCCAGCTTCCTGTTGACCTTGTCCACGCCCGCCAGGTCGCGGTCTTCGGCCGTGGACGACATCACGAGCCTTGCCCCCGGCGAGTCCGGCTGCATGATCCGAAGGAATCCCCTGCCGGCACCCAGTGCTTCGGTCGCCGTCTCCAGAACGATATTGAGCAACTCGTCCATGCTGCCCGAAACGGAGATGGCCTTCCCGATACGGTCCACCAGCGACTCGACGCGCTGCTTGGCGGCCTGAAGCCTGGTGATGGTATTATCCCGCTCGGACACGACGACGTTGAAGGCGCTCGCCAGCTCCCGGATCTCTCCCTTCTTGCTCGTGTCAATCAGCCCCTGCACTTCCTTGCTGGCGATCAGCTTGGCCTTCCTCAGTATCCGCAGCAGTTCCAGGATGTCCCGGCTCACGCTCCAGAAACCGACCAGCGCCGCCGCCACTATGCCGAACATGACGATCTTCGTTTCGACCAGGGACTGAAGGGGCGGATAGACCAGCAACAAGACCATGTATAAGGGCAACAGGAGGAACACGCCCAGGGACGTGAAGAACCGACGCGCCAGGCTGTCCGACTTCGCCTCCGTCGCCCCCACCGCCGAGCTGAGGTCCTCCCTGCCGGCGATTCTCTCTATGGCGAAGTGGCACAGCAGCGTGACGACGATGGCCGTCAGCGTGAGTATGCGGATGCTCACCGCGTGCAGCAGGCCCGGCAGCGCGAACGTCAGGACGATGTAAGCGGCGACCAGCCCGAGGAAGCCCGACGTGACCCACAGCTTCAGCTCAGGGCGCTGGCGCCACGAGACGCCGCCCCAGCGCCTGCGCAGCCGCGTGGCGCCCACCGCGAGCAGACACGCGCCCAGTGTGCCAAGCGCGAATATCCTGTACGCGAAGTGCCGCTCCAGTTGCGGGAAGACGTAGGACAGAATGGTGTAAAGGCCCAGCGCGCCGAGCATCATAGAAGCCAACCTGAGCGCGGATCGGTGCCCGGCCGGAGCCTGGCGTTCGCGGTCGTCGGCGGCGGTCAGTGCGGCCTCCATTGCCTCCCCCCAGTCCCCCGCAACCCATGCGCCTCAGCCATCGATCGACGGAAATGCGTTCCCCTATCCTAAATGAGGAATCGTCATTATGCAACGTTTCTTTTCGCGCCGCCAGCGGCAGGGATGGGTTGCCCGAACCTGCCTCACTGCTTGACCAAGGGAGCCTGAACGTGTACAAGACGGACCTGGTTCGCCGCATTACTGCGGGCGCCGGGGAAGGCGCCTGCCCCTTTGACAGCGGAATCCTCCGGTGCGGGCCCGAGAAGGACGGACGACAATGCCAATGCAGGCGCCTGACCGCCAGACTGCCCGCCGACTGATCGAGCAGCCCCCTCGCCTCTGGAGGGCCTTCGACAGGCAGTTCTCGCCGCCGGGCAGGGCTTTCCGGCACGTCTGGCCACGCATAGACCGCATCGAGGGCTTCTTGAACTCCCCCCTTCAGGAGCGGTGGCTCCTGCGCACCGCATGGTCACTGGCCGACGACGCAACGATAGTCGAGATCGGCAGCTTCAAAGGGCGGTCCACGTGCTGCATGGCGTACGCGTGCAGGTCCACGCGAAAGCGCGTTTACTGCGTTGACACGTTCCTCGGCACCGGGGCCGACTCGACAGGCACCGGCGGGGTGAGCTTCTTCGAGGAATGGCGCGCTAACGTGGCGCGCAACGGCCTGCTGGAATACGTGACCCCGATCGTAGGGGACAGCAGGCTCATCGGTCCGGGCTGGGGCCGGCAGATCGACATGCTCTTCATCGACGGCTCGCACGCCTATGAAGACGCGCGGGCCGACTTCGACAACTTCTTCCCCCACGTCAGGCGCGGCGGGATCGTGGCACTGCACGACGTCATCGTGCGCAACGGCCCGAGCCGCGTCTGGGAGGAGCGCAAGCACCTCCTGGCCAGAAGGGGCATGTGCTCGACCCTGGCGTTCGGCCGGAAGCTGAAAGACGCGGCGGCACGCACGGCCCATCACACTGTCTTGCGCGAGGGACTGCCGTGAAGATCATACTGTTCTCGAAGATGTTCAGGGAGAAGGGGCCGGAGGAGCTCGTCGAACTGGCGCACTCTCTCGGCATTGACGGCTACGACCTGGCCGTGCGTCCCGGCTATCCGGTGGACCCGGAGAATGCGGAAGAGGAACTGCCCCGCGTCGCCGAACTGATGCGGCGCAGCGACCTCGACATCCCCATGGTCACGGGCAACTTCGACCTGCTCGAGCCCTCCCACCCGACGGCGCTGCCCATCCTCAGGGGCATGGACCGGGCCGACGTCCGCCTGTTGAAGCTCGGCTACTTCCGCTTCCACCCCGGCGAGCACGCATACCTGGAGGAGGTGGAGCGCATCCGCCGCGCCTTCGGCGAGTGGGAGCCGCTGGCGCGGCAGTACGGCGTGAAGGTCTGCTACCACTGCCACAGCGGCGAACACATGGGCATGAACTGCGCCTCGCTCATGCACCTGCTGAGCGGCTTCGACCCGCAGTGCCTCGGCGCATACCTGGACGCCGGGCACATGGTCGTCGAGGGCGAGGCGTTCCCGCTCGGCCTCGCCATGGTCCGGGACTACCTGAGCATCGTGGCCGTCAAGGACGTCCTGCTGACGCGCGTCGAGAAAAACGGGCACGGGAGCGTGAAGGTTGACTGGGTGCAGGCGGGCATGGGCGTGGTGGACTGGACCGAGGTGTTCGACTGCCTCGCCGAGGCCGGCTATGATGGACCGGTGAGCATACACTGCGAGTTCCAGGCGCCCGAGGGGGAGTTCATGGCCGCCGTCGAGCGCGAGGTTGCTTTCTACCGAAGGTTCACCGGGCGCTGAAGGCGAGGAGGCCCCCCGATGTTCGTGCCTGAAAAACGGAAGGTTGCCGCGGTCTGCGGCGACGGCCACGTGCGCCTGGTCGAGCAGGACGTGCCGCCGCTGGTGCCCGGCGCCGTCCTGGTGGAGGTCCACGCGTCGCTGGTCAGCCCCGGCACCGAACTGGGCGGCTGGCGCGCCCTGCGCGCCCGGCGGGACGACCCGGACACCGACGCCGAGCCGCGCCCGTTCGGCTACGCCAACGCCGGCGTCGTTCTGGAGGCAGGCGAAGGCGTCGAGGAGCTCAAGCCCGGCGACCGGGCGGCCTGCATGGGCGGCGGCTACGCGCTGCACACGGATTACGCGGTCGTGCCGCACAACCTCTGCGTCCCTCTCCCGGACGGCGTGACATTCGCCCAGGGCTCCTATGGGCACCTGGCGGCGACGGCCGTGAACGCGCTGCGCCGCGGCGAGCCGCAGTTCGGCGAGTCGGTCTGCGTGATCGGCCTCGGCCTGGTGGGACAGCTCGCCGCCCAGCTCTACCGGCTGGCAGGGAACTTCGTCATCGGCTGGGAGGGCATCCCCTTCCGGCGCGAGCTCGCGCACAGGTGCGGCATCGACGCCACCGTGGCGGTCGGGGACGAGGACGTGGTCGAGGTCACGCGCCGCTTCACCCGGGGATACGGGCTCGACGCGGCGGTCATCGCGTACGGCGGCGATGCGGACGAGACCGTGGAAAAGCTGGAGCAGTCCATGAAGTGCTCCCCCGACGGGCACCCGATGGGCCGGATCGTCGTCGTGGGCACGCCGCGGTTCGCATACACGAGCACGCTGACCAACATCGACCTGCGCCGGGCCTCGCGCACCGGCCCCGGCTACCACGACGAGCCGTGGGAGTTCGGCCCGGACTATCCCCCCGTCTTCATGCGCTGGACGACGCGGACGAACCTGGCCCTCTGCATGAGGCTGATCGCCGAGGGCCGGCTCGACGTGGACGCGCTGACGACGCACACGATCCCACTCGCGCAGGCCGACGAGGGGATTTCCAAGGCGATAGAGGACCCGGACGCGATGCTCGGCGCAGTCTTCGTGCGACAACCGTGACGGATCGGGCCTTGCTCTTGATCGAGGTATCGGGGAGATGAGAGCGATACGGGTGCTCTTGTGGTGCCTGGCCGCGACGGCGCTGGCGGCGGACCCTGCCGGCGCCTGGTGGGCGGAGGGGCACGCGCGCATCGACGGGGCCGCGGCGCTCGTGCTGCCGGAGGACATGCCGGAGTTCTTCCGGCGGGGGGCGGATCGCATCACGTCGTATTCAATGGACCCCGACCTGTGGCGCGCCCCCGAGCTGCCGGCCCTGCGATCCGCGGAAGGAGGCAACCACTTCCTCGACCTGGAGCTGCTGAAGGGGCGCGAGCTGCCGCCAACGCGCCGGGAATACCACGCCCTCTGCCGCGAGTTGGAGGTGGACCCGTTCCTGGTTGGGACGCTGTCCTACTCCATCCAGGAATGGCACGACCGGCTGGCTTTCGCGTTCCGGGAGCATCGCGCGCGGCCTGACGACGAGGCCGTCCGCGCGGAAGTCCTCTACATCGCCGGCGTGCTGAGCCACTACACCGGCGACGCGAGCCAGCCCCTGCACTGCACGGTCCATTACGACGGCCGCGCCGGGGCCGACGGCTCCTCGCCGAAGACCGGCGTGCACGCGCAGATGGACGCCCTGCCCGGGCGACTGCGGCTCGAACCTGCGGTGATCGCGGAGGGCTTGAAGATCAAGGCCCCCGAGGACGTCTTTGCGTTCGCCGTCACGGCCATACGGGAATCGAACCGGCGCGTCGATCTGGTTTACCGGCTGGAGGACGAGCTGCCGCCGGCCGAGGGGCCGCTGGAAGGGGGACCCGACGAGCGGGTCGTGGAGCTGGGGCGAAACTGCTGCGCCGCCGGGGCCGAACTGACCGCCACCGTCTGGTACTCCGCCTGGCTCAAGTCTGCAGACATTTCGCTGCCGGCGTGGTGAGACGGCTGCGGCATTCCGCAATCCCCAATCCGCATTCCGCACTCAAAGGCGCCGGGGGATTTCGCGCACCCGCGCCCTGCCCGGCGGCGGGTCGAAGCGCTGGTCCACCCAGTACGGCCCGTACATCGAGCCGGGGCTCACGCCGCCCGTGATCCAGCCGTCGTACTCCGCCTGGAGCTGGCGGATCGAAAGCGGGTCGAGCGGGTCCTCGCTGAGCGCGTGCCACTCCAGCAGGCGCAGCTTGTATTCCGTCTTGATCGCGGCGCAGTCGGGGTCGGCGGCCAGGTTGTGCAGCTCGTCGGGGTCCTGCCGCAGGTCGTAGAACTCCTCCTCCCCGTTGCCGTACCAGACGTACTTGTAGCTCCGGTCCCGGACCATCTTGGTATAGTCGCCGGGCACGTTGAACGGCACCAGCCCATCGTGATTGGCCAGCCAGTCCTCGGCGAACGCCTCGTAGTCCGGGAAGGGGTTGTAGAGCCAGGGCGGGCAGATCTCGGCGAAGACCTCGTCCTTGTGCGACCCGGCCTCGCCGGTCAGGCAGGGCAGGAATGAGACGCCCTGCACGCCGACGGGGACCTTCACGCCCATCAGGTCCAGCAGCGTGGGCATCAGGTCCACCTCCTCGAACAGCGTTCCGCCGGGCCTGCTCGGCTCAAGCCGCCCGGGCCAGCTCACCAGCAGCGGCACGTGCAGGAGCGAGTTCAGCAGCACCAGGTCCTTCTTGCACATGCCGTGCTCGAAGCAAAACTCCCCGTGGTCGCTGGTGAAGACGACGATCGTGTCCTCGGCCAGGCCCAGCCCGTCCAGCCTGTCCAGCACGCGGCCCACGTTCTCGTCCACCCAGGAGATCATCGAGTAATAGACGGCCATGAACCGGCGGCGGTCCTCTTCGCCGGCCTTGTCGGCCTGGGAGGCACGCACCTTCACCATGAAGCGCGTCGCCTTCTCCTCCAGCTCGCCCTCGCGCGAGGGGTAGGGCTTCATCTCGTCCAGCGGGTAAGCATCCTCGTACTTGCGCAGGGCGATGTGCGGCGCGTGGGGGTCGGAGAAGGACAGGCAGAGGCAGAACGGCCGGTCCTTGGGCCGCTCTTCCAGGAACCGGATCGCCGACGACGCCTTCACGTAAGGGCGCGTGGACTCGGGGGCGAAGTCGTGGAACGTCGCCCCGGCCCAGACGCCGCGCTCCCGCATGGGCCTGCCGCGCGTCCGGGAGAACTCGTGGCACTCCTCCTCGGCGGGGCTCATCTCGTGGTCGTAGCCCCAGACGTCCGTGAAGTCGAAGTTCTCGAACTCCGGCCCTTCCAGCAGGTGGTTCTTGCCTACATAGCCCAGCGAGTAGCCGGCCTTCTTGAGCACGCGGAACAGGTGGATCTCCCGGCCCGCCTCCAGCATGTTGTGGTTCTCCCGCACGCGGTGGGAGTGCGGGTAGCGGCCCGTGAACAGCGTGCAGCGCGACGGCACGCAGACGGGGCAGTTCGCGTAGTACTCCTGCACGTTAGCGCCCGAGGCGGCCAGGCGGTCCAGGTTCGGCGTCCGGATGATGCCGTTCCCGTTGGCGCCCAGGGCGTCGAAACGCTGCTGGTCGGTCATGATGAACAGTAGATTCGGCCTCATCGTCCCATCCTTGACAATCCGGGGATTCACGTCTTCCGGGGCGCGCCGGGGAAGGCGGCCCCCGCTCAGCCGAGCCTGGCCGTCAGCTCGTCTCGCAGGCCCGATATGCTCGCCGCCGGGCCGCCCTCGATGCCGGGCAGGTATTCGATGGAGCAGTGGCCCGCGTAGCCGCGCTCGGCCAGGGCGTCAACGATCCAGTCGAAGTCCACCGTGCCCGCGCCGAAGGGCATCTGCATCTTGCCCGGCCCGGCGTCGCGCAGGTGCACGTGCGCCGTGCGGTCCAGGAACGGTTCCGTCTCGCGCAGGCCAATCTCCTGCATGGCGAAGTGGCTGGGGTCGTAGGCCACCTGGAGCTCCGGCACCGCCGCCAGGAGCCCCTGCCCCTGCTCGACCGTCTCGAACGGTGTGTTGTAGTGCAGCTCGACGGCCAGCGTCACGCCCGCCGCTCCTGCGACGGAGAGCATCTCTCGAACCGTCGCGGCCGTATCCCCCAGCACCTCGTCCCACGCGCGATCCTCAGCCTTGTAGCCCGGGTAGAAGGACGCCACCTCGACGCCGAGCCGGTTCATGAGGCGCGCGATCGCCTCGACCTCGCGCAGGCGCTGCGCGTTCGTCTCCTCGTCGTCGCGACGGTGCGGGTGGGCGACCGCCATGTTCATCGCGACCGGCGCCAACCCGTGCCGCTCAAGGAGCGCCTCGACCTGCCCGGCCACGGCGTCCCAATCGTCGGCCAGGTCGGCCGGCACGATGTGGTTCCACCCGGGTATGGCTATCAGGTCAACGTGCGCGAACCCCAGGCCCTCCACCTCGCCCAGGGCGTCCGCCAGCGACCCCTTAAAAGCGCTCGTCGAACAGGCAACAGCCATGGCGTTCGCCTTTCGTCTGTCAGGAACCGAGTTATTGACCTTTGCAGTCATCGGCTAATGGCCCCGAGACTCAATCCCGCGCGACG
>CAZOBJ010000052.1:0-21993 GCA_964577825.1 uncultured Planctomycetales bacterium | reverse complement strand
CCGCGGTCGCGTGCTCGCCGTAGATGCCCAGCTCGCCCTGGTTCTCGCCGTGGTCCGCGGACACGATGACCACGGTCTCGTCCAGGACGCCGGCCTGGTCGAGCGCCTCGAAGATCCGGCCGATGTGGCTGTCCAGGTACGCGATGCCGCAGTCGTATCCGTCGATCATGCGCCGCAGACCGTCCATGTCCTGGAACGAGCCCGGATAGCGCGGCAAGTGGGGCAACTCCTGGGCGGAGAACATGAAGAGCTCGTGCGCACTGTGCGGGCCCACGTGCTGGAGGTGCTGGTCCAGGACCTCGGGCGTGAGCCACTCTGGCAGGGGTGCGTCCGCGAACGGGTTGCCGAACGACTCGGGCGCGCGGTACGGGGTGTGCGCGTCCCAGTAGTTCAGGTGCAGGAACCAGTCGTCCTCCGTGGCGTGGTCGCGGAGCCATTTGAGCGCGACCGGGGTGATCTCCTCGGCGGACTCCATGCCGCTGCGGCCCGTGTTGTGGCACTCGTTGAACCCGGCCAGGAACCAGAACGCGCCGTGGCGCTCGGCGAACGGGCTGATCGACGCGGTGCGCATGCCCGCCTTGCGCAACAGCCAGGGCAGGCACTCGCGCTGGTAGCGCTGCTTGCTCTGGCGGGGGGCGCCCTCCAGGCGCATGTCCGCGTTCGTGCCGCCGTGGTTGACGATGCCGGTGTGAATTCCGAACCGCCCGGACATAAGCGCCGCGCGCGAGGGCAGGCACGGTGCGTCCGAGCAGTAGTAGTTGTCGAATCGCACGCCCTCGGCCGCGATGCGGTCGATGTTGGGGCTGGTCGGCCGGTGGTACCCGTAGCAGGACAGGTGGTCCGCGCGCAGGGTGTCGAGGTCCAGATACAGGATCCGCATGGATCGCTCCTTGTGAGGGCTGCCCGTCCCCGCGGCGAGCGGCGGCTCGCCCGGGGTGCGGACGAACCCCTACCTATATCGCAAAGCATGGAGCCAATGCAAGACGCAAGGCAGCGCCGGGCACACACCGCGGCAACGCGTTTTTCATTTGACATGCTCGGGTCGTGCGTTAGCATCTGGCCGACGCCGGCCCGGACACGATGGAACGATCGGGCCGGCGCCACTTCCAATGTGAGGGGTTGCGCCTCGCCGCTGGCGGGGTGGAATGTGTTTCCACCATGCGAACCCGACTTGCGGTACGCACCGGAAAGGAGAGCGGATGATGGCCAAGGCGAGCCGGTACGTGTATTTCTTCGGCTCCGGCAAGGCGGAGGGCGGGGCCCACATGAAGGAGGCCCTCGGGGGCAAGGGCGCCAACCTCGCGGAGATGTCCTCGATCGGGCTGCCCGTGCCGCCCGGGTTTACGATCAGCGCCGAGGTGTGTGAGCGGTTCTACGAGCTCGGGCGCAAGTACCCGCCGGGCCTGCGCAAGCAGATCGACGACAACCTCAAGCGGCTGGAGAAGGTCACCGGCAAGACCTTCGGCCGCGGGGACACGCCGCTCTTGGTATCCGTGCGATCGGGCGCCGCTGTGTCCATGCCCGGCATGATGGACACCGTGCTCAACCTGGGGCTCAACCAGAAGACCCTGCCCGCGCTCATCAAGCTGACCGGCAACGAGCGGTTCGCCTGGGACGCCTACCGGCGGTTCATGCAGATGTTCGGCGACGTGGTGGTGGGCATCGAGCACGACGCGTTCGAAGAGGCCCTCAATAAGGTCAAGAAGAAGCGCAAGGCCACGCAGGACACCGACCTGGACGTGGACGGCCTGCAAGAGGTGACCCGCGAGTACGAGAAGGTCTACAAGCGGCACAAGAAGAGCTTCCCGCAGGACGCGCGCGAGCAGCTGGACATGGCCATCGACGCGGTGTTCGGGTCCTGGAACAACCCGCGCGCGATCCGGTATCGCGAGATCAACGAGATTCGCGGCCTTCTGGGCACGGCCGTGAACGTGCAGACCATGGTGTTCGGCAACATGGGCGAGACCTCCGGCACGGGCGTGGCCTTCACCCGCAACCCGTCCACCGGAGAGAACAAGTTCTACGGCGAATACCTGATGAACGCACAGGGCGAGGACGTGGTCGCCGGCATCCGCACGCCCAAGCCCATCAGCGAACTGGCCAAGACGAACCGCAAGGCCTACAACCAGCTCGTGGACATCCGGGGCAAGCTGGAGAAGCACTACCGCGACATGCAGGACATCGAGTTCACCATCGAGCGCGGCGAGCTGTACATGCTCCAGACCCGCACGGGCAAGCGGACCGCGGCGGCGGCGGTGAAGATGGCCGCGGACATGGTCAAGGAAAAGCTCATCACTGAGAAGGAAGCGGTGCTGCGCGTGGAGCCGCGGGCCCTGGACCAGCTTCTGCATCCCGTGTTCGAGCCCGCGTCCGAGGACAAGGCCCAGCAGTACGCCAAGGGCCTGCCCGCCTCGCCGGGCGCGGCTACGGGCCAGGTGGTGTTCAACGCCGAGGACGCCGAGGAGTGGGCCGAGGAAGGCAAGCACGTCATCCTGTGCCGCACGGAGACGAGCCCCGAGGACATCGGCGGCATGCACGCGGCCAACGGCATCCTCACCAGCCGCGGCGGCATGACCAGCCACGCGGCCGTGGTCGCCCGGGGCATGGGCAAGTGCTGCGTGGCAGGGTGCTCGGACATCACCATGGACTACAAGAAGAAGTCCATGCAGGTGGGCAAGACCGTGGTCAAGGCCGGCGACTGGATCAGCCTCAACGGCTCGTCGGGCGTGGTGTACCGGGGCAAGGTGGACACGATCGACCCCAAGCTCACGGGTCCGTTCGCTGTGCTCATGAAGTGGGCCGACAAATACCGGCGCCTGGGCGTGCGCACGAACGCGGACACCCCGCACGACACGGAGGTGGCCGTGCGCTTCGGTGCCGAGGGCATCGGGCTCACGCGCACGGAGCACATGTTCTTCGAAGGCGACCGGATCGTCTCGTTCCGGCGGCTGATCCTGGTGGCCGAGACCGTCAAGGCGCTGAAGGCCGAGCACGGGCGCGAGGACCTGGGCGAGCTGAAGAAGGCGTGCAAGGAGGCCGGCAAGGGATCCAAGGACGCGCTCGAGGCCATCGCCCAGTACGAGCGCGCGCTCAAGGACCTCTTGCCCTTGCAGCGCAAGGACTTCGAAGGCATCTTCAAGGCGCTCAAGGGCCGGCCGTGCACGATCCGCCTGCTCGACCCGCCTCTGCACGAGTTCCTGCCGCATGACCCCGCGGGCCAGCGCGAGATGGCCCGCAACATGGGCACCACGGTGGACCGGATCAAGAATCTGGTCGACAGCCTGCACGAGTTCAACCCCATGCTGGGCCACCGGGGGTGCCGGCTGGGCATCACCTACCCCGAGGTGACCGCCATGCAGGTGCGCGCCATCGTGGAGGCGGCGATTAAGGTGCGGGGCGCCAAGGCCGAGATCATGATCCCGCTCGCCGGCCACGTGCGTGAGCTCGCCCATCAGAAGCGGGTCTGCGAGGACGTCATTGCGCAGGTGAAGAAGGAGAAGAAGGTCCGCAAGCTGGACGTGCTGATCGGCACCATGATCGAGATCCCGCGCGCCGCGGTGACCGCGGACCAGATCGCCGAGGAGGCGGACTTCTTCAGCTTCGGCACGAACGACCTCACCCAGATGGGGTGCGGGTTCTCGCGCGACGACGCGGGCAAGTTCCTGGGCGAGTACGTGGACAAGGGCATCTACGAGGCCGACCCCTTCCAGGTCCTCGACCAGGAGGGCGTGGGCCGGCTGGTGGAGACCGCGTGCCAGCTGGGGCGCAAGGCCCGCAAGAAGCTGAAGCTGGGCATCTGCGGCGAGCACGGGGGCGAGCCGCGGTCGGTGGCTTTCTGCCACCGGGTGGGCCTGGATTACGTGAGCTGCTCGCCGTACCGGGTGCCCATCGCGCGCCTGGCCGCGGCCCAGGCGGCCATCGAGCAAAAGGCCTAGCCGAGCGCTGAGTCGCGCTTGGGATGGGCTGACAGGATCCACAGGACGCGCCGCGCAAGGCGGCCGTGCCGGCGAACCCCGGTCGTGCGTGGGCGGGAAACCCCCTTGACTGCGGCGCGGGGTGTGGTACACTACATACCGCGCTCGATACGGGCGCAGCTTATTGCGGAGCTGTAGCTCAACCAGGTTAGAGTACCGGCCTGTCGAGCCGGGGGTTGCGGGTTCGATTCCCGTCAGCTCCGCCAGACCTACGACCGGCCTCCCGCGGGAGGCCGGTTTTTTGTTGCGCCTTGCCTGACGGGGGCCGAGGAGCCTGGGGGAAGGCCTCAGCGCGCCTGGTCGTCCTGGTCGGGCTCGTCGTCCTCGGCCTCGACCGTGATGGTCTTGTCCTGATCGGGCGCCATCGGGCCCTGGGGCCCGAACGTGTACAGGTGCACCGCCCCGCCGCCCTGTTCGATATGGGTCTCGAACCGGCGCCGCAGCCACTGGGCGAGCAGCCGCCGGTTGCCCGGCACCATGAGAAGAAACCCCGCGACGTCTGTGAGAATCCCAGGAGTCAGCAGAAACGCCCCGCCCACCAGGATGAAGAGCCCGGACACGATCCGCTCGGTGGGCAGGCGCCCGGCGTCCAGGTCCGCGCGGATGAGCGCCACCGTGCGCATGCCCTGTTGGCGCAGAAGCCAGCTCCCGATCACCCCGGTCAGCACCACGAGCCCCACCGTGGGCCACGCGCCGATGACCCCGCCGAGCTCGATGAGCAGGTACAGCTCCACCAGCGGCACGGTGACAAGAAGGAAGAGCAGCCAGCCGAACACCCTAGCGTTCCTCCGTGCGGTCCTTCCTGTGGTTGCGGGCGGGCGTGTGCGGCGCGTCGAGCTCCTCGGACGCGACGTCGGCCCCGTCGCCGAACACCTCCAGCCACGCCTCCACCTCCGCGCGCGAGGGCGGCGGGGGCTTGGCCTGCGCCTGGGCACTCGCCGCAGGACGCGACGGCGCCTCCAGGCGCGTCAGGAACCGCTCGACCGAAATCGCCCGCGCGCCGAACGCCCGCGTGTTCGCGGCCAGTGCGCGGTCGCTGGTGACCGCCTCCACGCTGCGCGCGTCCGTGGACCGATGCACAAGATCGAGCATCAGCTCGTCCGCGCACCGACCAGGGCCCGCGTAGTGGGCCGGCAGCCCGCCGACCGTGGCCCGGCCTGCGCGCAGGCCCCCGTCGAGCACGAGCTCCACGCGCTCGCCCGCGGACAGCGCCTCGGCCAGGAGCGCGCCCGCGCGGTGCAGGGCCGCCTCGGGGTCGGTGCTCGACCGGAAGAACCCCGCGGTCCGCGGCCAGCGGTGAAACAGGTTGAATCCGTCCACAAACGTGACCGGCTCCACGAGCGACCTCCGCATCCTTACAGAACCACGGGGCGCACCTGCGCCCCACCGTACCAATATGTGTCATGGTAGGGGGCCGCAGCCCGGTCCTGCAAGGAGAATCCGCACGCGCCAGCCGTGCTCAGGACGTCCCCCTGCGCTCGCGGGACCCTCGGCCCCGGAGGATGGGTGTGGCTGGGCAGGGCGCGCCCGCAGCCGCCTACCGCCCGGGCGGGAAGAGTTCGTCCGCGTTGCCGGAGAAGATGCGCGCCTTCTGCGCCTCGTCCAGGCCGAGCTCGTCGAAGATGCCCATGTCCCAGTCCAGGAACTCCTTCTGGTGGCCCAGGCTCCCGGGGATGCCGCTGTCCGTGCCGAACAACAGCCGCTCCGGGCCCACGTAGCTGAGCGCATTGGCGATGGCCTGCTTGCGCGCGTACGGGGGCGTGCCCGGGGTGAGGTCGATGTAGCTCTGCCACTCGCCGCCGTGCTTCTTCATCGCCGCGCGCATACGGCCCATGACCGCCAGGCACTCGTCGCACCACGGCCAGGAGATGTGCGCCATGAGGAATCGGACCTTCGGATAGAATAGGAGCTTCTCCAGGTGCACGGGCCGGTTGAACCGCGACCCGTCCTCATTGCCCCACAGGATGCCGGTGTGGAACAGGATGATCGCGCCCACCTCGTTCATGGCCTCCCAAAAGGGTTCCAGCCGCTCCTCGTACGCGTACCAGTGGTCCGGGATGATCTTCAGGCCCAGGAACCCCATGCTCTCCAGCGCCTCGCGCGCCAGCGACGCGGCGCCGGGCAGGGTCGGCTCGATGCGCGCAAGCCCGCCGATCCGGTCGGGCGCGGCCTCGAACAGGGCCTTGGTGGCCATGAGATTCCGTCGGGTGGCGTGGATGGATCGGCTCTCGGACCGGGAGAACACGATCATCCGGTCGATGCCGTTCTTGTCCATCTCCTTGAGCAGGGCGGACGGGTTCTCGATGGGATGGTACATGTGGACGTGACAGTCGACAACGCGCATGGCTTCTCCTCGTCCTGGGCCGCGCCATAGGGGGCGGGGCCGCGATCGGAAAATCCGTCAACAGCGGTGCAGTTCTATCAGAAACGCGCGGCGGGTCAACCGGGCGGGGGCATGCGGCCCGGCTCCTGCGCGCGCTGGTCGCCGCGCCCGGCCACGCGCAGAATGAGCGGCACCACCACGACCAGGACCACGACCAGGCCCAGGGGGATGGCGGCGATTACGCCCACGATGGTCGCCCACAGCCACATCTCCCCGAACCGGTCCAGGCGCGCCTTGCTCGGTTCCTCGGGCGGATACAGCACCGAAACGGTGTCTCCCACCTCGTACGGATTCGGGTTGGTGGCCAGCCGCGAGGTCACCGTGTGCTCGGCGCCCTGCTCGTCCGTGAACCGGTACACCGGCGCGTAGGTGGTGCCGCCCTCGGTTCCGCTTCGGGCCTCCAGGTCCACGATCATGCCTTGGGTGGTGACCGCGCGCTCGCGGAAGGTCTGCGTGCGGTGGTATAGGTACCACGTGAGCATCAGGAGTGGCAGGTCCAGGCCCAGGACCACCAAGCCTATGGCGAGCGACGCGCGCCTCAGGCCACCCAAAATGGACCGCTCGCTGGACACCCGAGTTCCCCCGGGAAGGCCGGTCACTGCTCCTCGGCCATGCGCTCCTGCGACTTGCGCAGCTTCTCTTCGAGCTGGGCCTTTTCGCGCGCGGCGCGCTCGCGCTCGGACTGCACGCGCGCGTTCTCCATGGTGTCTTGGTACAGGGCCAGGGCGCCCTCGTAGTCGTGGATGCCCTCTTCGGTGAGCTGCGCGATGCGCAGGCGCGCGGGCAGGGTGGTGGCCGGGTTGATCTCCAGAACCATGCGGTAGTACTTGATCGCCTGCTCCCAGTCCCGGAAGAAGAGCGACGAGTAGATCTGCGCGGCCCGGTACGCGGCCAGCTCGCACTTGTCGCTGGTGGGCCACTTCTCCAGGATCGCCAGGTACAGGTCCAGGGCCTCGTTGAACCGGCGCTTCTTCAGGAAGGGCAGGTGGGTGGTGACCGCGGTGCGCTTGGTCTCCGCGAGCTCGTAGTAGCGGTCGGCCTCATCGATCTGCTCGTACAGGGGCGGCTGCTTGGGTCTGCGGGGCTTGAACTTGGGCTTCTCGTCCTTCAAGGGCGCGCCGACCTTGTGCCCGCAATACGGGCAGTACACCGCGTCCGGAGGGATCTTCTTTCCGCACTTGATGCAGTAGATCCAGTCCGCGGCCTGCAACAGCCCGCACAGGGCCAGTGCGACCGCCAGCGTCATCCCCGCGCGCAAGGCCCTGCGCATGGATCCAACCCCCCTTGTGCGTCCCAAGCTCGCACGACGCGCACGCGCCTTCAACCTTGACCGAATCCTACGAATCCGCGGGCCGGTGTCAAGGCCGGCGGGCAGGTCGGACGGCCTCGCGCGGACGCAGCGTACGCGTCGGTGCAAACGCGTCCTGCGACGGAAGTCCGTCGGAGCCGGCGCTGGCGGCGGGGGCCGGGTCCAGGCGTGCATGGGAAAGGGCGACCGCCGCGCGCGGGATCGAATCACCGTCCCTTTAGCTCATATACAAGCAAGTGGGTTAGGGCCAATCTCGTGTGAGGATTACCCGCTGTGCGCCAACGGTGGTACGCCACTTGCAACTTGGGTCACTCGCAAAAGCCTCGCACGAGTAGGAGTCCACGGCCCTAGGCAGAGGAGCGAAGAGTGGGAAGATGAGGATCGGCGCGGATGAATAATTTGCGTTTCTGTTTGCTGGGGCCAGAAATCCGAAGTACATTGAAAAATGAGGCTTCTGAACGCGGGATGGAATGCGGCTCTGGTCCGGTTCGGCGTGAACCGGCAGCCGGTTACGTGTGGGTTCGAGACACGGAAAGGAACGGGGAGATGTTGAGGATCGGACAAGGGACGTTTGTGGGGCTTGTCGTGGCGGGGCTGGCGATGGCGCTGTGCACGGTTGTGGCCGCCGGCGAGGGCGAGATGCAGGGCCCCAAAGAGGTGGCCTTCGAGGAGGGCAAAGCACCGCCCCCGGCCGAAGAGGGCATGGCGTGGTGTCTGGTAAGCAAGCCCGCCAAGTTCAAGACCGTGACCGAGGAAGTCGAGACACGACCGGAGACGCACTACATGAAGCCGGTTCCCGCGGAACTGAAGGAGGCGACCGAACGGGTCCGGGTGGCGCCGGCGAAGCGGACCGCGCAGGTCACCCAGGCGCGGTTCAAGGCCGAGGAGTTCGACCACGTGGTCAAGGAGGCATGCTTCCGTTACGAGATCGTGCCGGCCGAGTACGACTACAAGGAAGTGGAGGTCGAGGTCCGGCCCGCCTACGAGAAGCTGATGGTCGAGCCGGCCCAGTACAAGACCGAGTACGAGAAGGTCATGGTCACGCCGGAGACCGAGCAGTGGGTGGAGGTCGATTGCGCCCGGATCGGCTCGGTGCGCGTGCCGGGCGAAACCGGGGACACCTGTTACCAGAAGGTCGTGTGCCCGGCCGAGTACAAGTCCGTCCCGGTGCAGAAGCTCGTGAAGGAAGCCGAGGTCAAGCGTACGACCGTGCCGGCCGAGACCCGTACGATCCGCGTGCGCACGATGGTCAAAGAGCCGCAAGTCAAGAAGATCCCCATCGAGGCATGCACTGACTGCTTCACCCGCCAGGTTTTGGTGGAAGAACCCGGCGTGGACTGGCAGGAGACCGACCCGCGGTACCAGACCGTTGAGAAGAAGGTCGTGGCCAAGGAGGCGGGCCAGGAGAAGGTAATGCTCGCCGCCCAGAGCGCCACCCTCAGCCGGCGGGTCCTGGTCGAGCCCGCGAAGCTCGTGTGGCGCCAGGTCGAGTCGGCCAGCTGCGCGCAGATCCGCGCGGCCATGCGCAAGTACGGCAGCTGCCCCGGCGCCGGCGGCAAGTGATCCGGCTTTGCCCCTGGCGAGAGACGTCTCGCGCAGCGCTTTGACAAACTCGATGGTGGATCGATAAGGCAGAAGGCGGTATAACGACAGGGGAGCGGACGACCGGCCCGGACGCGGACCGGCCGTTCGCATCCCCTGCTTGCCATGCGGATGGGGGCATCATGAAAATGCGCAAGCTTGCTTTGTCTTTGTGCCTGTGCGGCTTGGTTGTGGGCGGGGTGGTCCTGGCCGCGGCCGAGGGTGCGGCGGCGCCTGTGGGCCGGTTGTCCGCTCGGTACGGGTCGGTGCCCAAGGGCCTGACCTTCGAGGGCGCGGCGCGTGGCTTGCCGGACTTGGAATCGGTCTCCTATGATGTGGCCCGCAACGCGTTCGTGCTCAACGACCGGTGCGAGTACGCCAGTCCCTTGAGGCCGGCCGCGTTCCTGGAGCTGTACCAGGCCCTGGGCGAAGACGATCGATTGGGGGTGTCCATCGGGCGGGGCGAACGCCTGATCGTCTACGGCGAGCTGAAGTCCGGCAGCGGATTGGTCGCTCAGATGCTCGACGCGGACAAGGTCTTCGGCGGCGCCGCGTTTGCGCGCGCGGAGTACATCGCAGAGACCGAGCTGCCCGGGGGATTCGAACCGAAGCAGCCGGGCACCAAGCGCATCGTGGTGTACATCAATTTCCACGACTTCGCGTTCGGCGAGAAGAAAGACCCCGCCCAGGACGAGCAGGAGCAGGAAACCGCCTCAGAGGCCGAGAACGATGAAGCCGAGCCCGGGCTCAAGCGCCTTGTCTGCCTGGATCGCAAGGTGGACGTTCTCCTGATCCCCACCACCGGAGAACGAGCCGAGGACGGAGGCTACACGCCCGACTTCGACGCGGTGCGCGAGCATAGGATCGACCCCGCCGCGCAGGCGAACGTGGCGCATATTCAGGCCAACCGCGAGGCGTACATGAAGCTCAAGCGGGTGATCCCGGCCCTGCGTATCGGCGAGGCGGCGGCCTTTGCCAGGTACTTGCGGGCCAGCGACGTCGACTTGAAGCCACTGCTCGACTCGATGCGAGAGGCCGCCAAGCCCGACCACGGCCACGACCGAGAGGCCGAGGGCTGACGCCCGGGCCGCAGGGAGCCGCGCATGATTCTCTACATCGTGGCCGACAGCGAAGAGCACTTCCGCCACCAGACGCACTGGTGGGCCCACAGGGGCGCGCTCGAGCGGATCGCGGGCGACGCGTGCGTGGTGCTCCACTACACCAGCGCCGATCCGGACATCGTCGCCCGGCTCGCGCCCTGGGCCATCGTCCACTCCGGCGGGAGCGCCCAGTACGACTCGTACGACGTCCTCGACAACGATGCCTACCGCAAGCTCATCACCGAGTGGCCCGTGCCTCAGCTGGGCATCTGCCGGGGCCACCAGGTGCTGGCCCACTACCACGGCGCGCCCGTGGAGCGTATCCGGCCCATCCGCGACGACGAGCCCGACATCGCGCCCTACAGCCCGGGCTGGTACAAGGAGTGGGGCTTCTGCCCGGTGCGCATTCTGGCCTCCGACCCTCTCTTCGAGGGGCTCGGGCCCGTGATCCGCGTCAAGCAGGCCCATGCCTGGGAGGTGAAGCGCCTGCCCGAAGGGTTCGTGCATCTGGCCGCCACGGACGAGTGCCCCATCCAGGGTTACCGCCACCCGTCGCGCGCGCTCTACGGCGTGCAGTTCCACCCCGAGGTGGTTCAGGACGCGTACCCGGACGGCACGAAGGTGCTCGAGAACTTCTTCCGCATCGCGAAGAACGCCGCGCCCGCCGGGCGGTAGGCGCGCGGACCGTCCATGCGCGGCGTGCGGCCCCCGGCGCCGCGACACCCCTGTCTAGGACGGGGGGCGGTCGGCGGCCCGGTACCGGAACCAGTCGAAGTCCGCCGCACAGCGCCGGCCGCCCAGGTCCTGGGCGCACATGCCCACAAACGCGCCGGTGAACCCCTTGCAGTATTCATCGGAGAGCACGGTCGCGTCCAGGGCCGGGCCGACGTCCGTCCACGATGCGCCGTCGTACCCGTAGGAGAACTGCAACCGCTTGCCCGCGAACACGACGCGCAGCAGCACCGGCCCGGGGTCCGCGAGCGCCATGCCCTCGCCCATGGGTTCGGTGAGCTTGCCGTAGTCCTTCGCCATGATCTTCAGGCAACGGCCCAGGTCCTCGTGCCAAGTGACACACAAGTAATAGTGCGCGGACGCGTTGTACGTCGCGATGAGTCCGGCCGTCTGCTGGATCGAGTCCGGGTGGAAGTCCAAACGCGTGGCCGCCTCGCAATGCACGGACTCGACCCGGCGCGCGAGCAGGCTCTGCCGGTGGCGCGAGGCCGTGGA
The DNA here is from genome assembly GCA_964577825.1 of uncultured Planctomycetales bacterium. Taxonomy (GTDB): domain Bacteria; phylum Planctomycetota; class SZUA-567; order SZUA-567; family JAFGNG01; genus CAZOBJ01. Next base: position 10,419 of record CAZOBJ010000052.1, on the reverse strand, counting down.
TTCGCGCCCATACAGCCGCAGCCAGCCGGGCCGCTCGGAAAGCGACATCCAGGACGGGTCCACGGGCACCCGCAGGCTCTGGAAGGCCAAGGGCAGCGTATCTTCGTCGAAGTCGACCTCTTCGGGCTCGGGCGCGAACTCGCAGGCGGGCAGGTCCGGCGCGGGTACCTGGTCGGCCGGCGCGTTGGCGCCGGTCGACAGGCGCAGCCAGCCGTCCTGCGTCCAACGGCAGCGCTGGATCGCTGTCTCGCGGCCCAGGATGGAGCGGCGCGGCTCGTCGAAGGGCCGGCTGCACAGATGCACAAGATACGAGGACCCGTCCGGGCACTCCACGAGCGAGGCGTGCCCGGCCCTCTGCAGGCGCGCGTCCGTGCCCCGCGAGGTCAGGATCGGGTTCGCGGGGTCGACTTCGTACGGCCCGTGGATGGACCTGGACCGCGCCATGGTCACCGCGTGCCCGTAGCCCGTGCCGCCCTCCGCGGTCATGAGGTAGTAGGTCCCGTCTCGCTTGTACAGGTGCGGGCCCTCGACCGTGCCCAGGTCCGTGCCGGCGAAGATGCGGGTGACCGGCCCCTTCAGCGCGCCCTGGTGCGGATCGTACTCCTGGAGCACAATGCCGCCGAACGAGGTGCGCCCGGCGCGCGGGTCCCAGTACATGTTCACAAGCCACTTGCGCCCGTCCTCGTCATGGAACAGGGATGGGTCGAATCCGCTGGAGTTCAGGTACGTGGGCTCCGACCAGGGGCCGGTGATCCGGGGCGCGGTGACGAGATAGTTGTGCGCGTCCTTGAACGGCCCGCGCGGGTTCTTCACGTCCGTGTACACGAGGTAAAAGGTCCCCTGGTCGTATGAGAGGCACGGCGCCCAGATGCCCCCGGAGTCGTCGTCGCCGATCATGTTCAACTGCGAAAGGCGCGTGAGCGGCCGGGCCAAGAGCCGCCAGTGCACGAGGTCCCGGGAGTGGTGGATCTGGACGCCGGGGAACCACTCGAAGGTGGAGGCCGCTATGTAGTAGTCGTCCCCGGCGCGCACGATGGACGGGTCCGGATTGAAGCCACGGAGGATTGGATTCGTGATGACCTGCTCCGGCATGGGCGGGCTTTCTTCTCAGAAGAGTGTACGCTGCCGAGTTCTCCTTCCTAGCGCGAGCGGCCCGCCGCAAGGCCCGGCCTACCGCTGTGACGGGTGGGCTTTCTCGGCCACATCATCCGGCCGTCTTCCTGTCGCGCTTGCGCAGGATCCGTTCGTACCGGATCGCCTCGCTGGGCTTGCAGGGGAAGACCCGGCCCGAGATGCCGCCCTTGGCGACGTAGTTCTGAAGGTAGGCGCGATAGACCGGACTGTAGTCGGTATTGGGCATGATGTCCGTCGCCTCCCTCTTGCCGGCGCCCAGGTTGAATGAGCTGACCATCCATCCTCCGCCGGTGTCGGTGGTGGTGGTGACGGTCGCCGGCCCGTCGAGATTCCGCTCGAGCCATTCGAGCTTGAGCACATGGTTGACCAGCGGGTCGTTCTTGCCGGGAGCAAAGCCCCTGCCTTTCGGCATCCCGGGAAACGCATCGAACTTCGTAAACCGCAGGGCGGGGCAGTCGCTGTCAGCGGCCAGGAGCGCTCGGGGCTCCGGCACGTCATCCAGGCCCACCCCCGCGTGCGCCATGCCGTACGCGAAGCCGAGCTCCTGAAGGGCCCGGTGCTCGTGCGAGAGCATTTCCATGTCCCATATGGGCAGGCAGTCCCCGCGCGGGAGGTAGCCCTCTCCGAGCATGTCGCGTATGGCCGACATCGCGAACGCGACGTGCGTCTTGAAGACGTCGTCCGAAAGCCGAACCGGCTTTAAGCAGTGCTCCGGCACCATTTCCGGCCGTTGTATCGCACCGCGCTGGTAGAAATTGGACAGCCCGGTGTGGTAGAGGACCGGCTCGATCCAGGGCGCGTACGCGGGTGTGAATATCTTCTGGTACACATCCCGGTAATACTCGATCCAGGGGAGGGGAAAACTGAACCCGCACTTGGAGCCGAACACCTCGTAGGTATCCATGAGAACGGGCAGGCCCGAGGCATACGCGATATCGGTGCACGTCCAGACGAAGCAGAAGGCGATCTTGTTCTCCTCCGCGCACCGGACCAGATACTCGTCGCTGTATTCCATATCCCACGGCGTCACCTCCGGTTCGTCGAGCCGGTACCGCCGTCCGCGCAGGATGCTGGGAATGCCTGTTTCCGTGGGCACCTTCCAGCGTCCGACGCCGTAGGTGCTGGCCGATCCGAACCAGCTGTGGTCCCAGGACATCCAGACCCGCCCCATGCCGTCGCCGCCGCCCAGGATGTTGCGGTTGCCCGTGGCCTTGGCCAGCTCGGCCACCGTGGGCATGCTCTCGCGCCAATCGTAATGGTACACGGCCATGTAGCGATTGCGGATCATGAACCCCAGCCAGCCCGGATCCAGCTTGTCGCTTTGCCACATGCCGTGCGCGACCCCGCTGGCCCGGTCCTTCCACCGCTCGAACGCCCTGAGCGTGGTCGACCACTCGTCGTCGTCCTCGGCCGTACTGTCGAGCACCTCCACGTCGAGGCCGGCCGCGTCCCACTTCTCCCTGTCCACGTGGCAGAGAAGCGCCTTCCGAATTCCCAACGCCTTCACCTGTTCCGGCTCGACGTCATCGGTGAATCCCAGCGCCTGCCGGAAATAGACCTCGGGCCAGAGATAGAACTGCAGCTTGCCGAAGCCCTTCATCAACGGATACCCGTAGGGCGTGTCGCCGGCCTGGAGCGGATAGGGCGGGGGTGCCGCGTCCGGATCGTCGGGGTAATAGAAGTCGTGCATGCGCGCGTCATACGGCGCCAGATCGCCGTGAACATACGGCGGCTGATCCAGGCGATGGCGGCGAGGAAGGATCACGGCCGTGTCCGTGCCCTCCATGCCGTCCTCCTGCAACAGCCTCCGATAGCAGGTGCAGACGTCGTCGAAGACCGCGGACGCATCCAGGCTGCCCACGGGTTCGGTGAGCTGCCGGGCGCGCGTGCCCATGAAAATCCAGCGCACGTCGAAGTATCGGCTCGTGAGCAGCAGGTACTCCGGCACGCGTTGGTCCAGGTACTGCCTGAAATCCATGCCCGGATAGTTGTAGCACGTCCAATAGGAGTCGAACAGTCTGCCCCGGTGTTCGGCCAGCCATGCGACGGTCGGAATCAGCGCGCCGCCGTATTCCCACAAATAGTGGGAGTCCAGGGCCAGCATGGTCAACGGACTGCCCTTCGGGTACGATTCCAACGGGTAGCGCCAGCCCGCCTTCTCCAACTCCCTGTTCAATGACGCCAAGTCCATGTCGTACGAGCATTCCTCCAACGCAGCCTGTTTCTTCATCGGTTCTTTCCTCCCCGCGGGCGAAGACGCTCTGTTGATGCTTGTCTTCGAAGTGCTCCCCATTGTTTGGATAGGAAGTAGTCTTTACTGAAAGAATGCTCCAGTCAACTGCTTGCCGGAACGGAAGGAGCCCGTCCGGCGATTGATGCTCCAGCGACCGGACGCGCGCCCCGGCCCGCGAGCGAGAGTGGTGCGAGGAGGGGGACTCGAACCCCCAATCCCCGAAGGGAACAGGATCCTAAGTCCTGCGCGTCTGCCGGTTCCGCCATCCTCGCATCAAGACGGCTCCCAGGGCCGCAGGCAACCATACTCGCGTGCGCGCCCTGTGGCAAGGGGGCGGAGCCCTGTGCGCGGGAGGCGCCCCCGACGCAGACAGACACAGCCGCGCACAGCGCCCGGGGGCGCGGCACACCTGCACACGTGCAGGTCCGGATCGGGGAACGAGTAAGGGAAATTTCCGTCAACGCGTACCGAATCCATGACGATACAAGGGCAGAGAGAATCCGTGTACGACAGGCGGGCCCGGCGCGCGGCCGGGCCGACGCGATGCGGAAGGAGTGTCCATGCGCGCCATCCTGCTGTGGGCGAGCGCGGTGTCCCTGAGCCTGAGCGCGTGCCAGGGGCCAGCCCCGTCGAGCGGCTCCGCGGGCGGCGGGGGCGCGCCCAGCGCCTTTGCCAGCCGCCACGGCCGGCCCGTTGCCCCGGTCAGGCCGCAAATGCGGCCGTTCCGCGCCACGGAGAGCACCTACACGGGCGCGCAGCCCGTGCCAAGGCTCGCGCCCCCGGGGCGGCCGCCCGTGGACAACCTGGATGCCGAGGCGTGGACGCCCGTGAACCTGCACGCGTTCGATTCCGCGCAGCCGCCCAGCGCGAGCAGGACCGTGGCCTATGACCCGGGAAGCCTGCGCCCGGTGCGCGAGCTCATCTACGGCGGCCGGCTCGACGAGCAGCCCGGCGAGCGGCCGTACCGGTTCGGCGTGAACGACCAGATGACCCTACAGGTGGAAGACCACGACGAGCTCTCGGGCAAGGTGCAGGTCTTCACCGACGGCACCGTGGAGCTGCCGCTCGTCGGGGACCGGGTGCAGGCGGCAGGGCGCACTGTGGAGGATCTCGAGGCGGGCATCGCCAAAGACCTCTCCGATTACCTGAAAGATTCGCCCGAGGTGAAGATCGGCGTCGACTACGCGGCCGGCCAGTACTACTACGTGTTCGGCGAGGTGCAGACCGCCGGGCGCTACGCCATGGGCGTGCGGCCGATCACGGTCAGCGAGGCCGTGTTTCGCGCGAACTCGAGCTCCATCCTCGACCGGGACGTGTCGGGCGGGATCATTGTGAGCCGGCCCGAGGTCGTCAGCGTGGAGGACCGGATCGAGGCGGAGCTCGACACCAGCCACCGGGTCGACTACGACGATCTGCAGACCGGGGACCTGCGCAAGGTGTACCTGATCACGCCGCACCCGTCCCGGCCCACGCGCGAGATCATCAATGTCAAGTCCATCCTGTACGAGGGCCGCACGGGCGAGGATCGCGTGCTCAGAAGCGGCCAGATCGTGTTCGTGCCCTCGGCCACGGATGCGCGGTTCATCCGGTTCGTGGAGCGGGTGCTTGAGCCGCTCAATGCCGCGCGGAGTCTGGACGAAGAGGGCACCCACTGGTACGAACGGCTCCGATAGGGGCCTTGCCGTACGGCCGGAGACTGCGCAATGCCGTCCTCGAGCTTCCAGAGCGTGACCATGTACGACTACCTGCGCATCCTGTTCCAGCGGATGCACATTCTCATCGTGTGCGTGCTGCTCGGGGGCGCGGTGGCCGTGTTTTTCGCGTTCTTCGTCATTCCCACCCGATACATGGCCAGCATGGAGATCATGGTGGTCCAGGGCAGCCGCAACAACCCCTTCATGCGGCAGATGTTGCCCCCGGACACGTTCCGCGCGGTGATCACCGACGTGCAGGAGCGCCTCCAGGGCCAGCCCAGGCTCAAGCTCCTGGTGCGGAACCTGCGCCTGAGCGTGAAGAACCGGTACGTGCGCCAGCACCATCCCAACGAGGCGTTCGACGGCCACGACCAGGCCGCGCGCCGCATGCTGGGCGCCATGAGCGAGTCCGAGCGCGTGGAGTTCCTCTCTCGGCTGGAGCTGGTGACCCTGGCCAAGCTGCTGGGGGTCATGCCTCTTGCCCACCCGTACGAGATGACCGGCGGCGAGGAAGGCAACCTGTGCGAGTACCTGCTCGACGGCGAGAACGAGATCTTCCTGCAGCGCCTGGCCGAGCTCTTGTTCGAGCTCGGGGAGAAGGTGACGACCCGCGGCCTGCACGCGCGCGCCGTGGTCCGATTGGATGACCTGCTGAGTGCGCCGGAGGGGCTGGCCCAGTTCACGGGCCCGCAGCTGTGGGAGCTTCGCAAGGAGCACCTGGCCGCCGACCGGCTGCGCGAGACCGGGCTGTACCGGGTCTGCGCCCACTCCGACCCCGAGGCGCGGGCGCAGCTGGAGGCGCGCGCGGCCAAGATTCGCGGCGGGCTGGACGTGCGCATGCTGCGCAAACAGTTCATTCAGCTTAAGCACGACACGGTGTACGCCTCCCAGCGCGAGGCGATCCCGGACCTGGTGGTGTGGGTGGCCTACCGCATGATCCAGGCCGAGTACTACGCCACCGAAGTCGGCCACCGCGAAAAGGCCAAGTTCGAGCTCCAGCGCCAGATCGAGCGCCTGGAAGAGGAGCTTCTGGCCGTCAACAAGGACCTGGCCAACTACAACCAGCTCAAGGAAATCATGCTCGCCTACGCCGCGGACACGCAGGAGGGCCTGCAACGCACCGCGCGGTTGCGGCCCGAGGACTTCCAACTGCCGCGGGTGACCGTGCACATCCAGCGCATCAATCGGCTCCAGGACGAGAAGCGGGAGATCGAACTCGACATCGCCGAGAAAGAGGAGCGCATCGAGGCCCTGCGAGGCGACCTCGCCGATCCGCAGAAGACCCACGAGACGCGCACCACCGTGGCCCGGGCCCCGGCGCCGCGCGTCCTGCAACTGCGCCAGGAGCTCGTCAAGCTCCAGGAACGCCTGGCTCGGCTGCGCGAGACGCTCACCGACAAGCACCCGTTTGTGCAGGAGGTCCTGGGCGAGGTCGCTCGGGTGAAGCGGTCCCTGGAGGCCAGCCGAGTCGAGGAAGAGGTGGTGGTCACCACCGAGAGCCCCGAGGTCCGGGAGTGGGAGCGCGAGCTGCGCCGCCACCAGGAGGACATCCAGGCCCTGCGCGCGAAGCGCGAAGGGGTGCTCGACGCCATTGCCCAGGAGACCCAGAAGGCCGTGGCCGCGCCCAAGCGCCTGCAGGAATACGAGGACCTGCAGCGCGAACGCAGCCGCCTGAGCAAGGAACTCGCGAACAAGCGGCAGATCCTCGCAGAGGTCCAGGAGGCCGAGCAGATCGGCGAGGGCGTGCTGCGCACCGTGTTCGAGGTGCATGCCGAACCCCGTCCCCCGGCAAGCCACTACCAACCCAACCGCAGCGTGATCGTGGTCATCGGGCTGGTGGTGGGCGTGTTTGCCGCCGCGCTCATGATCTTCCTGGTGGAGTACGCCGACCATTCCATCAAGGGCATCGAGGACGTGCGCAGGCACTTCGACGTCCCGGTCCTGGGCACGATCCCCGAGTTCGAGTTCCAGGCCCGCGAGGCGGCTACGATCTGGGGCCGACTGCGCCGCCGGCGCGTGATGCGCTGGCTGGGACTCGGGCCGCCGGAGGGCGCGCGGCGCGCGCGCCAGCAGATCGTGGCCCGCAGGGGCGGGCGACTGCGCACAGCGCTGCTGGTCGTGCTGGTCCTGCTGCTGGCCGGCGGGGGCGCTTTCTATCTGTTTGGCCGAGACACGGAGGCGTACAAGCGATTGCGGACCTATATCCAGGAATTGCGCGACGAGAATCGAGACTCCGACGAGCCCGAGACGGGCGCGCCCGAACCGGAGGACGCAACGTCCGGCGAACCGGAGCCCGACGAACCCGAGGCCCCAGAGCCGGCCACCGAGGGGGAGCCCGCACCATGACCGTGGACGACGCCTTTCGCCAGATGATGCGCCGTGAGCCTCAGCCCTCGGCTGGGGCTCCAGAGGCGTCCCAGAAGGGCGGGGCCGAGCCCCTCACCCTGGAGGCGATCAGCCCCCGGCCGCGGTTTGAGTACGCGGACGTGGAGAAGCGCAGCCAGGTGGCCGAGGAGTACCGCATCCTGCGCACGCGCCTGCAGGTGGCCAGGCCGCGGCGCAACTCGGTGTTGGTCACGAGCTGCCGCCACGGCGAGGGCAAGACCACCACCGCGGTGAACCTGGCGCTGTCCATGGCCCAGCGACCCCGGCAGCACGTGCTCGTCCTGGACCTCGACCTGCGTCGGCCGCGCATCGGGCGGATGCTGGGCGTGGAGGCGGAGGTGGACCTCGTGGACGTGGTGCGCGGGCGCGCCTCGCCCGAGCAGGCCATCGTGTACGGCGAGCAGGAGAACCTGTACGCGCTCACGGCCCGGCGACAGTACGCGAACGCGACCGAGCTCATCGAGACGCCGGCCATGCAGCAACTGCTCGACCGTCTGCATGCGACCTTCGACTTCCTGGTCGTGGACGTGTGCCCGTGCCTGTCCACGGCCGACCCCATGGTGGTGGGTCCGTGGTGCGGGGGCGTGGTGATGGTGGTGCGCACGCGCCACACCCAGCGCGAGAGTCTGGACCATGCGATCCGGGCGCTGCGCGAGCACGAGGTGCCCACCCTGGGCGTGGTGCTCACCTTCATGAAGTACCTCATCCCGCCGTACCTGTACCGGTACCAGTATTACCACGATCCGTCGTATTACTACTACCGGTACGACACGCGCGGCCGCGCCGAAGAGGCGCAGGCCCACGGCTGACCCTCGCGGAAAGGACGCATGTACGAACAGCATTGGGGCCTGAGGCGACCGCCCTTTGACGAGGCCCACGCGGGCGAGAGCTTCGTGGACCTGGAGCGCCTGGCGCTGGCGCGCGCGCGGCTGCGGCACGTGTGCGCCCAGGGCCAGGGCGCGGCCGCGGTGGTGGGCCCGCCGGGCGTGGGCAAGACCGCGGTGGTCCTGTCTCTTTTGCGCGAGCTCGACGCCCAGGGATGGGTGGCCAGCTACGTGGGCGGTCCCCTGGGCGGCGCGCGCGACGCGCTGGGGGCAATCGCGCGGGACCTCGGGGGCGAGGGCGCGAGTCCGCTCGAGGCCATCGAGGCCGCGGTGGCCGTGCTCGACCGCGAGCGCCGGCGCGCCTGCGTCGCCGTAGACGAGCTGCATTCGCCCCAGGGGCGCGCGCTGCTGGAGGACCTGCGCATGCTCCTGAACATCGAGGCCGAGGGCCGTCGCCCCCTGAGGCTCGTGCTGGTGGGCCAGGACCCGCTCGTGGATGCGTTGCGCAGGACCAGCAGCTTCCACCAGCGGCTCGCGTACCTGTGGCGCATGGCGCCCATGACGGTCGAGGAGACCAAGCACTATATCCTGGCGCGGCTGAAGGCCGCGGGCTGTACGAGGGGGCTTTTTACCAAGTCCGCGGCCGAGCTCGTGTGCGCGCTCTCGGGCGGGTGCCCCAGGGAGGTGAACCGCCTGTGCGAGCTGGCGCTCGCCACCGGGTACGGGCTCGGGGCGGACAAGGTGGGCGAGGACCTCGTGCGCATGGCCGCCGCGGAACTGGGCCTCGCGCCGCGGCAAACGGCTGCCCCGGACGCCGCGCCGCCCCAGCCGCCGACCGGGGTGGACGAGGACGACTTGCTCGCGCGGACCCCGGCCGAGCCCCGCGAAGGGACCGACCAAGCCTCACACGGCGAGAAGCCCGCCTCGGACGACCTGCTCGCGCGCCTGTAAGCGGGCAGCCTGCGGTTCCTCTCTTCATCTTCACCCGAACCAGTGACTTTCGGCCCGGCACGCCAAGGCCAAGACCGGCGCGCCTACGCGTCCGGCGAAAGCAGCCAGACCTCGGCCGTCCGCGGCGGCAGGGTGCGCTCGTGGTCCAGGGCCTCGGTCACACCCTGGGCAAGCATCTCCTCATGCGGATGAATCGCGCGCAGCGTGCACGGGGTCTCGATTCCGTACAAGGCCGGGTCCACGGTCACGCAGGCCGGCTGCTCGGTCGCGGTGTGATTCACAAGCACCGCGCACAGGGTGCCGTCCAGCACGAAACAGCCGCTCAGCACCGCCGGCTGCTGGGGCCTGGATCCTTCGCCCTCGAGCGGTATGTCGATGCGCGCGCAGCGCACGGGCGCGGGCGGACGCCACTCGCCGAGGTTGAGCCACGTGCGCGCGGCCACATGCGCGCGCGCCAGCATCAGCATGTACTCGGTGTGGGGCCGGAACTTGTCCTTGTCCCAGTCGCCCGGGAAAAACGCGGCCAGCATGAGCTGCTGCCCGCCCACCAGGCACAGGGCGTCCGCGTATCGGAAATGGTCGAGGTTGCGCTGCTTGAAGTTCGTGAGCGTCCCGTAGGTCATGTGGTAGTCGTGATACACGCTGTGGAAGAAGGGGATGGGCATGGCGTCCGGTAGCCCGGTGTGCCCCCTGAGGAGGTTGAGCTCGCGGGCGAGGTCCAGGTCGAAGAGGTCCAGGAAGCATTCGATCACCGATTCGCTCGTGAGAAACGTGTCCGGGGATCGCTCGCGGATCGCCTCGCGGACCTTGCGCACCATCTCCCGGTACCCGCGGCACCAGTGGTCGTGGCCTCCGGGCGGGTGGTCGTGGTTCGGGTCGAAGCAGGGCACCGCGAAATTGCAGCTGATCACGTCCAGATACGCCCCGTCCATCTCGCACCCGTCGACCATCTCCAACACGATCCGCCGCAGCCGGTCATGGTTGGGCGCCTCGGTAGGACACAGGGTCTGGCGATTGCTCGCCCTGGGGTCGGCCGGTTCGCCGTGCTCGTCGCGCACAATGCACTGCATGAAGTTCTGTTCCTTGGAGGCACGCAGATGCGGGTGCCACGCGCGGCCCTGCACATAGGGGATGCAGCGCACATTCATCGCATGCAGCTCGCGCACGCCCTGCACGAGCTGGTCGCGGATGTCCTCGT
>CAZOBJ010000051.1:0-22075 GCA_964577825.1 uncultured Planctomycetales bacterium | reverse complement strand
GGATCCGAAGGGGTACGGCCATCGGCATCGGTCAAAGCCGCACCGCGCGTGACCTGCTCCGGCGCTTCCTCGCATGAAACCACCACCATGGCGTCGGGCACCGGCTGACCGATCTCGTCCACCACGCGCACGACCAGGCACCTGCGCATCCACGTGCTCGGATACGGGTCCGCGCCGCGACGCACCTGGGCAGCGGTGAGCTTGCGCTTGCGAAGCTCGATCGGCTGCTCCTGTTCGCCCAGGGTGCAGTCCAGGAAGGTGACCCCGCCCCCGCGCCAGTTGTATCGGTTGTTCTCAAACGTGCAATTGATGTAACGGATGGAAGTCCCCAAGCACGGCGTCTCCAGGTCCCGGAACGTGCAGCCCTCGAACAAGTAGCGGCCGTTCTTGAAGGGCCGGTCCCCATGGGCGAAGGTCGACCCGCGGATGGTGCTGTTGTGGGCCTGGGCCGCATAGCAGGGCGTGTCCTTGAACCAGGAGACCGTGGAGTCGATCACCCGAATATCCGACCCGTACCAGCCCGGCGCGCTCCAGGGGTATCTGGCGTCTTCGGTTCTGTAGGCGTCCGTGCCCCAGGTGTGCTCCGGGTCCTGGCGCAGCGCGGTGACCGTGGCGTGGTACAGATGCAGGCCGCCGCGGCTCTGCACGTCCTTGCCCCAATCGGAGAACTTGGCCGGACGGTAGCCCACGTACAGGCCGTGCTCGCCCGGCGTCTCGCAGTCGAAGCGCAGGGACGGGCGGATGGAGGGGTCGTCGGGCACGCCCAGGCGCAGCCGGTTCATGATCGCCAGCCGTCCGTCCGGACGGCGCAGGCTCTCGCGGGGCGGGCGCACCCACACCGTGCCGCGCACGACCACGGAAGCCCGCGGATGGTCCGCGTCCCCGATCTGGAGGTAGGTACCCAGGTCCTGGTCCGTTCCGATCCACAGGTCCGTGCGGATCGTGTAGGTGTCCGTGCCCTCGTCGTAGAAGATCTTGCCCCAGCCCTCGCGGTTGTTCGCCTCCAGAAGGGTCTGCGGCGTGGCCGGGGCCGTCTCCGGAAAGTCGAACACCCCGATGGCTCCTCGCTGCGGGCTGTAGAGCACGCGGCCCCTGGTCGTCTCTTCCTGCATGTCCGCCGCAACGCCGCGCGTACACGCCATCACGCCGGCCAGGGCCAGGGTCCATAGGCATCGCCGCACCTTCATGACCTTCTCCTTACCGGGACCGTCGGACGCCCCTGCAATGCACGCGCCACATGTCACCTGCCACTTGTAGTGTTCGGCCTCCAGGGACGCAAGAGGAAACGCATGCGCGCGTCCGGCACAGCAACGCGCCGTGTCAAAATGACAGGCTCTGCCGGACCGCACCTTCTCCGCTCGGCTGATCCGATATCAACGAACGCGGATGTGTCAGCATAACCGCCTTCAGAATAACCGATTGCGCATATTGGGACCAGGCGCGGGCTATGGAATGCGGTTTGCGGATGGGCCCCTCGGCGCGGCGGCTCGCACGGGCGGTCGGGCCTATGACTTGCGGCGATTGGAACGAACAAGCTCAGCTCACCTGTCTTGCGCGCCATATCGAGCGTGAGAGACGGACGGCTTGCAGGCGTTACTAGCGGAGGTTGGATCATGGCCAAGATTATCGGGATCGACCTGGGGACCACGAACAGCTGTGTCGCCGTGCTGGAAGGCGGCGAGGCCAAGGTGCTTACCAACAAGGAGGGCAGTCGCACCACCCCGTCGGTGGTCGCGTTTACCGAAGAAGGCAGGCTGGTCGGCCAGCTGGCCAAGCGCCAGGCGGTCACGAATCCCGAAAACACGATCTTCTCCATCAAGCGGTTCATGGGCCGCCGGCACAACGAGGTGACCTCGGAAGAGAAGCTCGTCCCGTACAAGATCACGGGCGGCGCGGAAGAGCTCGTCAAGGTCGAGGCCCACGACAAGACCTACACCCCGCCCGAGATCAGCGCGATGACTCTTCAGTACCTCAAGGGCGTGGCCGAGGACTACCTCGGCGAGAAGGTGACCGAGGCGGTCATCACCGTGCCTGCGTACTTCAACGACAGCCAGCGCCAGGCCACCAAGGACGCGGGCCGTATCGCGGGCTTCGACGTGAAACGCATCATCAACGAACCGACCGCCGCGTCGCTGGCGTACGGGCTGGAGAAGAAGAAGGACGAGAAGATCGCGGTCTTCGACCTGGGCGGCGGCACCTTCGACATCTCGATCCTGGACGTGGGCGACGGGGTGTTCGACGTCATGGCCACCAACGGCGACACGCACCTGGGCGGCGACGACCTGGACCAGGTGGTCATCGACTGGATCTGCTCCGAGTTCAAGAAGGAGCAGGGCATCGACCTGCGCCAGGACAAGATGGCCCTCCAGCGCCTGAAGGAGGCCGCGGAGAAGGCCAAGTGCGAGCTCTCCAGCGCGATGTCGACCACCATCAACCTGCCGTACGTAACCGCGGACCAGACGGGTGCCAAGCACCTGCAGATGACCCTCAGCCGCGCGAAGCTCGAGGAGCTGTGCGAGCCGCTGCTCGACCGCACCCGCAAGCCCTGCCAGCAGGCCCTGCAGGACGCGGGGCTCAAGCCCGGCGAGGTGGACGAGATTGTGCTCGTGGGCGGGACCACCCGCATGCCCGCGGTGCAGGCCATCGTGAAGGAGATCTTCGGCAAGGAGCCGCACAAGGGCGTCAATCCCGACGAGGTCGTGGCCGTCGGCGCGGCCATCCAGGGCGGCGTACTCGCCGGCGACGTCAAGGACGTGCTGCTCCTGGACGTCACGCCCCTGACTCTGGGCATCGAGACCCTCGGCGGCGTGATGACCCCGCTCATCGAGCGCAACAGCACGATTCCGGTGAAGAAGTCGCAGGTGTTCTCCACGGCCGCGGACAACCAGCCCGCGGTGGACATCCATGTGCTCCAGGGCGAGCGGAAGATGGCCAAGGACAACCGCACCCTGGGCAAGTTCTTGCTGGAGGGGATTCCCCCGGCCCCGCGCGGCGTGCCGCAGATCGAGGTTGAGTTCAACATCGACGCGAACGGCATCCTGTCCGTGTCCGCGCGCGACAAGGCCACGGGCAAGGAGCAGTCGATCACGATCAAGAGCTCCTCGGGCCTGAGCGAGGACGAGATCCAGAACATGGTCAAGGACGCCGAGGCCCACGAGGAAGAAGACAAGCAGCGCGCGGAGCTCGTCAACGTCCGCAACCAGGCCGAGCACATGTCCTACATGACCGACAAGACGCTCAAGGAGCACGAGGACAAGATCTCCGACGAGGACAAGCAGGCCATTCGCGACGCCATCGAGGAACTCAACAAGACGCGCGAGCGCGAGGACGCCACCAAGGAGGAGATCGAGGCGGCCATGCAGAAGCTCGAAGAGGCCAGCCACACCCTCGCCCAGCACATGTACGAGAAGGTGCGCGAGGGCGGCGGACAGGGCGCCCAGCCCGAGGGCGAGGCCCAGGCCGCAGGCGCCGCCCAGGGCGCGCAGACCTCGGGCGAGGGCGAGGACATCGTCGACGCGGACTTCGAGGTGGTCGACGAGGACAAGGGCGAGAAGAAGTAGCCCGCGTCCACCGGGCCCGGCGCACGCGCCGGGGCTCGTTCACCATAGAGGTCGGGGAAGGGGCGGTCATAGGCCGCCCTTTTCTCGTGTCCGCACACCCCCCGCACCTGTGCACCCTCGCCTCGCGGTCCACGAGCGGCCGCGGCCGCCCCTGCTTGACCCGCCGCGCGAGCCCCGGTAGCATGCGCCCCACTTGGATGGAGCGCGCGGGGACGTCCGCGCGCTCCCGCCCCCGGAAGGGAAAGGAGTACCATGCTTCGCCTCGGTGTCATCGGCATGGGCTCGCGCGTGAGCGGGCTCCTGCGCAAATGCCTGTTGCCCCAAGCTCCGGACGCCCGGGTGGTGGGCGTGGTGGACCCGGACGAACCGGGTGCGCGCTCGCGCTTGCCCGAGGCCGACCGCGAGGATGCGGCCTTCTACAAATCCGTGGATGCGCTCATGCGCAAGGCGCGTCCTGAGGGGGTCCTGATCGGCACCCGGTGCAACCTGCACGCGCCCTATGCCGCGCAGGCGGCCAAGTACGATGTGCCCCTGTTCCTGGAGAAGCCCGTGGCCGTGGCCCTGCGCCAGGCCACGGACCTGGAGCGCGCCTTCGCCGGGTCCAAGTGCCCGGTGGTGGTGAGCTTCCCTCTGCGCGTCACGCCCCTGTGCGTGCTGGCCAAGGAGTACCTCGACCGCGGGGCCGTGGGCAGGCCCGAGCACATCCTCGCGGACAACTACGTCTCCTACGGCACCGTGTACTTCGTCACCGCGTACCGCAACTTCGAGGTCACGCGGGGGCTGTTCATGCAAAAGGCCACGCACGACTTCGACTACATGCAGTTCCTCATGGACAGCCCCATCGTGCGCATCGCGGCCCGAGCGAATTGGGGGCGGGTCTTCGGCGGGGACAAGCCCGCGGACCTCACCTGCGCGCAGTGCGGCGAGGCGCGCACCTGCCCGGAGAGCCCGCGCAACCTCGCCCGCGCCGGGCTCGTCAAGGACCCCGGCAAGGACCGCAACTGCCCGTTCAGCCGGGCGTGCGGCTCGCCGGAGGCGGGCATGAACGAGGACTGTTCCAGCGCCCTGGTGGAGTTCGCCTCGGGCGCGCACGGCATGTACACGCAGGTCTTCTTCACCCGGCGGGACGCGGGACGGCGCGGGCCCACGATCAGCGGGTACCGCGGGACGCTGTCCTTCGACTGGCGGGCGCGCCGACTGCGCCATGTGCGCCATCACGAGCCGGTGACCGAGACTGTGGAGGTGAACCCGACCGAGGCCCACAGCGGCGGCGACCCGGAGCTTGTCCGCGACTTCCTGGACCTCATCCGCGGCGAGGGCCGCTCGCGCACGCCCATCCAGACGGGGCTGGCCAGCATCTACGCGTGCCTGGCCGCGCAGAAATCCAGCCACACCGACCGGTTCGAGCGGGTGCGCCAGGTGGGCCTGTAGCTAGGTGGTCGCGCGCAGATACAGGCGCGGCAACAGCTTGGGCAGCTCCCCGATCCGGCGCAGAATCACGAATCGCCGCCCAGGGAACATGATCTCCATGTCCGCGAGCGTGTTCTGTTCCGTGGAGATGCCCAGGGTGGCGACGCCCTGGCGCAGGCCCTCCTCGCAGGCCATGCGCACGTCGTGCTGGGCGTAGCGCGACTGCGGGTCGTATCCGTCGTTGTCGCGCGGCTTGCCGTCCGTGATGAGCATGACGATGCGGTGGCGCGCGTCGATGCCCGCCAGCCGGTGCTGGCTGTGGCGCAGGGCCGGGCCGATGCGCGTGGCGTTGGAGGGCAGCGCCGCCAGCACCCGGCCCCGGGACGAGTCGCCCCAGGCGTCCTCGAAGTCCTTGTACACCGAGTACACGCAGTCCTTGCGGCCGTTCGACGAGAACCCGCACACCGCAAACCGGTCCCCCAGGGCCGCGAGCCCCTCGCCCAACAGCAGAGCCGCGTGCTGCTCGATCTGAATCACAGGCTCCTCGGCCGTGCGCTCGCCGGTGCTGCCGCTCACGTCCAGCACGATCTGCACGGCCAGGTCGCGCTCGCGCACGCGCCGCTTCTCGTAGAAGCGCACCTGGGGGCTGGGCTCCTTGCGCCGCTGTACGAGGTAGTCGAGGAGCAGGTCCGGGTTGATGACCTCCCCGTCGGGCAGGTGCTTCTCCATGCTGGGCAGGTCCGGCTTGATCCGCTCAAAGGCCTGGCGCACCCGCCGCGCGTCGTCGAGCCAGTCCTGCGGCGGGAACCTGCCCCGGCCGGGCAGGTCGCGCACCTCGCGCACGCGGCAGTACCCCTCGTAGTAGGTGTTCTCGGTCTGGCTCCACTCGTCGTACAGGAACGCGGCGGCCGCCTGCGCGCCGGGCCGGGTCTGTTCGGCCTCCTCTTGTTCTTGTTCGCTCGCGCTGGGCACGTCCGCGCGATCGGCCTGCTCCCCGGGCGGAGCCTCCTCGGACCGGGACTGCAACGCGGCGTCCTTCAGGTCGGCGACCACGCTCTCCGGCGGCGGGCTAGAGGTCGCGCCCGGATACAGGAAGTCCGGCAGAAAGAACGAGGTGCGCACGAGCCGCCCGCCCAGGTCCGGATACGCGCGCAATACGTTCCGCGTCCAGCCCTCGTCCAGGCGCGCGGCCGTGTCGAAACAGTTGACCGATTCGGACATTACGCGCCGCGCGCCCGCGAGCGCCTGCGCGTCGCCGGTCTCCTCGAGCAGGTCAAAGAGCAGCCGGTCCGCGTCCGACCGGGGCGGACTCGTCTCGCGCTCCACGCGCAAGCCGAAGCGCAACAGCCCCCGCGCCCCGGGCCAGCGGGCACGGATGCGCGCGAAGACCCGCCCGCACTCCAGGGCCTGGAAGAGGTTGAGCCGCACCGGGTCCGAGCCCACGAGCGCCGCGCACGTGGGGTACTCCGCATGGCCGTGGACCGCGGGAAAGCTCCCCTCGGCCAGCATCCCGGCGGCCACCACCGCGGCCAGGCGGTACACGTCCCGGTTGCGCGCGATGTCCTCGAAATGGCGCACCCGCACGGGCAGGTACAGCCACTGGTACAGGCAGACCATGCGCGCGTTGCGCTCGATGAGCTCATCCGAGTCGAGCCGGCCCAGATGGTCGACCTCCACCCCGCGGCCGGTAAGCGCTCGCAACAGGCGCTGGAGACGCTCCTTCGCGTCCTCCAGCCGGCACTCTCGCGTGAGCGACAGGATCATGGTCTCCGCGCTCTGGCGCGAGAGGTCGAAGTACCCCATCGCCGCGGTCCGGTCGCCGGCGAAGTGGCGCAGGCCCTCCTGCACGAACCGGTCGATCTCGCGCGGACGCAGCCGGTCGAGGAGCCCCCGGTACCCCTTCAGGAACGCGAAGGCCAGCTCGTCGTCCACGGCCCGCAGCTCGCCGAGCAGGCGCAGGAGGTGGCGCACCTGGGGCGGGGTCTCGCCGAACCCGCCCTCCCCCAGGATGCGGAAGTACTCGATGCCGTAGTGGAGTCGTTTCTCGGCGAACCGGCGGCCGGTGTCGGTCACCTCCGCAAAGAGCCCCGGCAGATCCAACAGCCACCGCGTGCGCGGATTGACCGAGGCGAGGAATTCCTTGAGCACGTGGTCGAAGCAGCTCTGGTCCGCGCGCTGGAGCAGGTCGAAGAAGTGCTCGGTGACCTGGGGGCGTTCTCGTCCGATGAGCCCCTGCCGGACCAGCCCCTCGATCGTGCGGCGGAAGGTATCCCGGTACCCCCAGCACACGCTGGACAGGGAGAATCCGTGTGCGCGGGCCAGGCGCATCGGGCGACGGGCCTCGGGGTCGGGGGCGTCCCTGCGGGCGAATCCCTGCGTGCGCGCTCGGCGCGTGTCTCGCTCGCCTTCAGGATTCGGCTGCGCGTTGTTCGGCGGGGCCATGGCTGTCGCTCTCGCCCAACTCGCCGAAGTAGAGCCGCACCACGTCGTTGATCGACTCCATGACCTCGGGCTCGTCGGTAAGGGTCTGGCTGATCGCGCAGGTGCAGGCCTCGACCGGGTCCAGGCCCTGCCGCACGAGCCGGCCCACATACACGAGCAGGCGGCTGCTCACCGACTCTTCGAGCCCGAAGCCCCGCAGCTCGCGGATGCGCGCGCCCATCTCCGCGAGCCTGCGGCTCTCCTCGCGGTCGAGCTCGGTCTCGGTCTCGATGATCTTGGCCTCCACGTCCACGGACGGGTGGCCGAACACCAGGCTCGCGAACCGCTGCTTGGTGGAGGGCTTCAGGTCCTTGACCAGGCTCTGATACCCTGGGTTGTAGCTGAGCACCATCATGAACTTCGGATGCGCGCGGATCACCTCGTTCGTCTTGTCCAGGTACAGAATGCGCCGGTCGTCGGTCAGGCTGTGGATGATGACCGTGGTGTCCTTGCGGGCCTCCACGATCTCGTCGAGGTAGCAGATCCCGCCGTAGCGCACCGCCAGGGTCAACGGCCCGTCGTGCCACACGGTCTGCTCCTCGCGGAACAGGAACCGGCCCACCAAGTCGGCGGCGGTGAGGTCCTCGTGGCAGCTTACCGTAATCAGGGGCAGGTCCAGGGTGTGGGCCATATACTCGATGAACCGGGTCTTGCCGCATCCGGTGGGCCCCTTGAGGATCAAGGGAATCCGGCTCTCGAAGGCCGCCCGGAACAGCACTTCCTCGTTGTCCTGGGGCACGTAGTTCGGGGCGAAGTCCACCCGGAACTGGTCAACCACTTCAACATCCGCAGACATGGCTCTCCCCATCTCCAACACCGCATCCTGGGGGTGCTCGCTACCGCGATACGCGCCGATCCGAGTGTAACAGGACCGAAGCGCAGGAACAAGGCCGGCGCGCAGAATTCCGTGTCTTTTCGCGGATATAACGCCGGCTCGTCTCTGCGCGTAGCGCGACCTCGGCTCGGGCTCACTCAGGGACGATCCAGCGCTGCGGGTCGCGGGTCTCCAGCTCCGGGCCGAACCCGAATCCCTCCAGCCCCACCTCCCTGGCCCGCAACTCGGGCGGCAGTTGCGGGACGTCGGTGTAGAGCCGGTTGTCCGGCCGCACGATCCGCGCGGTCACGAAAATGAACAGGCAGCTGCGGTCGCGGTCCAGATTCCTGCTGCGAAACAACTTGCCTAGGCCCGGCACCTTGCTCAAGAAGGGCACCCGCTTCTCGGTGTCCGTGATGTTGTCGCGAAAGAGCCCGCCGATGACCACGGTGTGCCCATCCTCCACGGTCACCTCCGACTCGAGCCGGCTCGTCTGGAAGGTCGGCCGCCGCGCGTCGAACGCAGTGGGGTTGCCCTGGGCGTCCACCGTGATGATGTCGTAGGCCACGAATTCGTCGAGGTCCTTGATCGTGGGCACGAGCTGGAGGTTCACGGTCTTCATGTCCGCACCCACGCTGGGCACCACCTTCAGGTCGAACCCGAGCTGCTCCTCCTGCCAGTTGCGCGGGGTGATGTTGCTCGCCGTGACCACCACGTCCCGGCTGGCAATGCCCTGCGTGGTGCTTTCCCAGTCGGTCGGATACGGGAAGTTGCGCGTGAGCTCGATGTGGCCGACCTGGTTGTTGAGCGCAATCACGCGCGGCGCGGTGAGCACCTTGGTGGAGGTCGCCTCCACAAGCGCGTTCATGGCCACGTCGAACTGGTGCTCGTTCAAGACCCCGGTCACCGCCAGGGCCAATGCGTCCGCGCCGGCCACGTTCGTGTTGATGGCCGAGTCGGCCATGGTGATCTTGTCCGGAAAGCCCCGGAAGCCCCCGTCCGGGTCCAGCTCGGGCTGCGGGTTGCCGGTCACCGACCAGCTGAACCCAAGCTGGTCCAGGTCGTCCTTGCCGATCTGCACGAACAGGCTGGAGATGAGCACCTGCACCGGCGGCACGTCGAGCATCTCCACCACCTCGCGCACGTCGTCGATCACGTCCGGCGTGCTGGAGATGACCAGCCGGTTCGTCTTGGGGTCGATCTTGTAGCTGGTGCCCTCGGGCCAGTGGGGCCAGTGCTCCTCCATCCACTGGAGCATGGCCTCCACGTCGCTGACCGTGCCCCCGCCGCCGTCTTCCCCGCCCTCGCCGCGGACCCACGCGCCCGTCTGCCCGGTCTTCAGGGCGATGACCGCCGGCTGGAACATGCTGCCGGGCTTCACGTCCCCGCCCTCGCCGTAGAGCCAGACCACGCCGTCGGAGACCGTGTAGTGCAGCCCGTGACTGCGCGACAGGTTCTGCAGCAGCACCCGCAGCGGCAGGTCCCGGGCCTGGATGGTGATCCGCTTGCCCTCCACGGCGTCGGGCGGATAGATGATGTTGATGTTGTGCGTGGTGAACAACAGCTGCAACAGATACGCAACGTCCGTATCCACTAGGTTGATTTCCGGGATGGTCTGGTCCAACGCCGCGCGCATCCGGGCCCGGTCGGCCTCGCTCTCGCGGAAGGGCACGTCCACTTCCGTGGGCCGGGGCACGTCCTCGCCACGGTGGGGGACGAAGGTCTCGCGCGTGACTGCGTCCAGCGCCGCCGCGTCGCGCAACTTGCGCTTGTTGCGCGTGTCCTCGGCCCGGGTGGCGATCAGCCGGTCCGTGGCCGCGGCGCGCAGGTCTCGGGCGCGGTCGCTCGTGCGGTCCAGGAACAAGATCTCGTCGCAGAGATCAATGCAGTCCTCGTACCGGCCGATGCGAAGCAGCACCTGCGCCTGCCTGAGCTTCTGGTCCACGAGCCCGTCGCGCTCACGGGCCTGTTCGTTCAGGGCCTCGGTCGCCTCCTGGGGTGCGGACTCCCTGGTGGGACGTTCCCCAACGACCTCGGACTCTTCGGCAAACGGGAGAAGCTCGGCTGCGGAAATCCCCGGCCCCTGCCCGGGAAATCCCCGGGCAAGCGTCAGAAAAACCACGGCCGCGGCCGTGGACACAAGGCCCTGCATGCGCCGCCCGGGCATCACCGCCCCCTCACAGCGTCCTAACGCAGGAACGCTCTCCGCAAGCGCCCCGGCTCCTTTTGATTCTACGGATTCCGGCCGCCCCAGGTCAAGGTCCGGCCGGGCGCCGATCCGGAAAACCTTTGCCCGGCCGATACCTGCGCGCTACACTGGCCGCGCCCGACGCAACCGGAAACCGGCCGACAAAGGAAGGCTGTATGCCCGAAGCAGTCCCCACCTCAGCGACTCCACCGCAGGATTCCCTGCCCGCGGGCGCGCTTCGCGGCCGGCCATGCTGGCTTGAGCGCTGGGGCGGACCGGTCGGACTGGCGATCCTGGCCTGGCCCTGGCTCAAGCACGAGGTCTGGAACACCCTCCTGGGCCCGACCGGACCGCTGGGCGACCTGTTGTGGCTGCCCTCCCCCATCTCCGGGGCCGCGGAGCACGAGGCGACCCTTGCCCTGTTCACGGCCGCAGCCCTTGCTTGGGTGGTCGGCGCAGGGGAGCTGCGGACCCTGCGCGCGCGGCTCGCAACCCTGGCGCGGCCCGCGCAACTGGGGCTCTTGTGCCTGGCGCTCCTGCTCTTGTGGAACGCGGTGAGCGCCTTGGCCAGCCCGACCTTCTTCGCCTCGCAGCTGGGGCTCGTGCGCGCCGCGCGCATGACCGCAGGCGTATTCGCGGTGGTGCTTCTCTTGCACACCGAGACGCGACGGCAGGGGCTCCTGCGTGCGCTGCTTCTGGGCACGGTCCTCTTGGGCCTTTACTGCGCGACCGTGGCCGCTGTGTACCACGACGCGCCCTGGGGCGAGCGCGACTGGGCGTACTTCACCCCCACGCGGCTGATCCACCCCTTCGCCATGCCCGCCGCTCTGGGCGGCGTGGCCATGGTTGGGGCTCTCGCGGGCCTGGGCACGGTGCATGACGGTCTTGTGCGCGGGCACCGCGCCGCGCTCCTCTGGGGCTTCCTGGCGCTTGCGGCCGGGGTGGGCGCGATCATGCTCAGCCACACGCTTTCCTGCACGGTTGGCGTCCTCGGGGGCGTGTGGATGCTGGGGCTGCTGCGGATCCAACGCAGGTGGTTCGCCCGGTACCTGGTGGCCTCGGTCCTGGTGGCGACGCTCGCCTGCGGCGGGGTGCTCTGGTACCTGTTCCGCACGCCCCAGGGACGCCGGCAGCTCTACTGGAGCAGCGGGGCCATCCGCGTGTTCTTTGTCGAGAGCGCGCTGCGCATGGGCCTGGACCGCCCGATGGTCGGCTGGGGTCCGGACGCCTACCATTACGGGGCCGCGTTTCACGAGCGCCCCGAGTCGGTCCTCAGCCAGAAGCGCGGCGACTGGGTCCGCGACGCCCACAACGAGCCCGCCCAGGTCTTCGGCGAGCTCGGGGCGGTGGGCTTTCTGCTGTGGGCCGGGGTGATGGCCGCAGCGGTGGCGACGTGCTTGCCCGCGGCGCGGCGCAGACTGACCACGGCCCCGCCGAGAGATCGGCTCCTGGGCTACGGCGGCGTGACGCTGGTGGTGCTGGCCGGGGTGCTCGCCGACGGGCTCACCAACCCCGCCCAGCGGCGGGGCGAGCTCGGGTGGATCGTGGCGGTGGTGGTGGCCATGGCCCTGGCCGCGGGATGGCAGCGCGCCCGGCCCGCGCCCGCGCAAGCGCCGGGACCCGGACGCACGCCGCCGTGGACGCACATGGTCGCGGACGGGATTGTGCGCTGCGTGGTGGTCCTGGCGTGCGCAGCGCTCGTCTGGGACGCGGCACGCGCCTACCAGGGGCAGCTGGACGTGTACCGGTCCCTGGCCTGGATGAAGGCCGGCGAGTTCGACCAGCAGGAGGCCGCCGCCCGCCGCGCCGCGCCGCGCATGAGCAACATCGACCTGTGGCAGCGGGCCCAGTCTCTGGTGGGCAGGGCCTTGAACGCCAAGATCCACCGCGACCACGAGCGCCGAGAGGCCCTGTCCCCGACGCGCCGCGCGCAACTCGACCGGACCCAGCGCGAACGGCTGCGGCGCGGCGCGGCCCTGTACCGCGAGCTGCACGAACGCATCCCCTCCATCGAGGCCTACGCGATCGCCCTCGCGTCCAAGGAGGCCGGCCTGGGCCGGCCCAATCAACAGCTCTTTGCGCTCCTGGACGGGCTGCGATTCCGTCCCTACTCGTATGGCCTGCGCATCCGCCTGCGCAATGCCCTGGTGGACCTGCCGGGCCCGGTGATGTCCAGCTGGCACCGAGCCAAAGCCCTGCCCGGCGTGCCCGCGCGCCAGCTCGCCTGGATGCGCGAACAGGATTGGGACTTCCTCGCCGCCATGTGGTTGTTCGAAATCGGGGAGGGAGAGGAGGCGGTGGCCCAGCTTGCACGCATGGACCCCGCGTCCGTGCGGCTGATGCCCTTTGCCACAGAGTATGCGCGCATGCTGTACGGCACGGGACGCAGAGAGGCCGCTGCGCAGGTGCTGGAACAAGCCACCGCGCGCGTCCCCTCGGACTACGAGGCCCTGTACCTCTTGGCTGCGATCCGGTACGAGCAGGGCGGGGAGGAGAACTACGCCCAGGCCATCGACCTTCTGCGCCGGGCCCGGCGGCGGCACAAGGGGTACCCGGAGGCCAGCGCGCTGTATGCCCGGTTCATGCTGGCCACCGGCCAGTACGATGAAGCCCTGAACGCTGTCTCCGAAGCACGCCGCCACTATCGCAACCGTCCCATAGCCCGCAAGGCCATGGTGGAGACGCTCTTGCAGCTGGGCAAGTACGAGCGTGCCGTGCGCGAAATCCACGACGCGTGCGAGATCATCCCGAACTCGGAGCCCTTGCGCAGACTCAAAGAGCAAATGCTCGCCGACCCGCGCATCGCACCCGCAACCGTGGAAAGGGCCCTGCGGCCCCGCTAGGCCCGGGCGCACCCCCGTCCGGCTGCGTCCCCTAAGCAGTTGACAGCGCGCGAGCGAGTGGCATATACTACCGCTTTTCTGAGTCCCGACCCGCGGAGACGAGCATGCGCGTGACCGACATCTTCGTCCGGGGGATTGTGCGCGATAACCCCGTCTTCGTGCTGCTCCTGGGCTTGTGCCCGTCGCTCGCGGTGACCACCGGGCTCGTGGACGCGGTGGGCATGGGGCTGGCGGCCACGTTCGTGCTGGTGTGCAGCAACCTGATCGTATCGTTGGCGCGCGGGGTCATCCCTACACAGGTGCGCATCCCCTGCTTCATCGTGGTCATCGCCACGTTCGTGACCATCGTGCAGATGGTGATGAGCGCCTACTTTCCGGACCTGAAGGCGAGCCTGGGCATCTACCTGCCGCTGATCGTGGTCAACTGCATCATCCTGGGCCGCGCCGAGGCCTTCGCCAGCCGCAACAAGGTCTACCGCAGCGTTGTGGACGGCCTGGGCATGGGCGCGGGCTTCACCCTGGCCCTGTGCGCGATCGCGCTCGTGCGCGAGGTCCTGGGCAGCTGGCGGCTCTTCGGCGTGCCGATCAGCGGCGGGGCCGACTCCTATACCCTGACCCTGTTCGTGCTCGCGCCGGGCGGATTCCTGGCCATGGGCCTGTTGCTGGCCCTGTTCAACTACCTGGGCGCCGAGCGCCAGCGGCGTCTGGCCCTGGCCGAGCAGGGCGTGGAAGAGAGCCCGGACGAACCCGTAACCGACGCCTCCGGAACCTGAGGAGCCCGACCCGTGGAGACCGCGCTCGTCTACTTCCAGATCATGTTCCTGGCGGTGTTCGTCCAGAACTTCGTGCTCTCGAAGTTCCTGGGCCTGTGCCCGTTCGTGGGCGTGAGCAAGCGGCGGTCGAGTGCCTTCGGCATGGGCATGGCCGTCATCTTCGTGATGACCCTGGCGAGCCTGATCACCATGCTCATCTACCGGGGCATCTTCCTGCATCCCCGGCTCGCCCAGTACCAGCTCGACCAGTACCTGAAGATCGTGTGCTTTATCGTGGTGATCGCGGCCCTGGTCCAGTTCGTGGAGATGGCCATGCACAAGCTGGCCCCGCCGCTGTACAAGTCCCTGGGCATCTACCTGCCGCTCATTACCACGAACTGCGCGATCCTGGGCGTAACCGAACTGAACGTCATCCGGTTCACGGGCGAGAGCGAAACGCTGGGCGGCGCGGTGGCCAAGAGCGCGGTCAACGGCATCTTCGCGGGCGTCGGCTTTACGCTCGCGCTCGTGATCATGGCCGGCATCCGCGAGCGCCTGGACAGCGCCCCGATCCCCGAGGCCCTGCGCGGCGTGCCGATCGCGTTCGTGGCTGCGGCGTGCATGGCGTTGGCCTTCTTCGGGTTCGCGGGCATGGTCTGATGCGGCGGGCACGCGCCCGCCTCCGAGCCGCGTCGGCGAAGGAGTGGCTGGCGCGGATTGACACAAGGCACTACTATGTTTGATCTTACTGCATTCGTCATCGCGCTTTTGGTCACCGCTGGCATCGGCACGGCGCTCGGGCTCGTGCTCGCCTGGGGCGGGCGCCGATTCCATGTGGAGACCGACCCGCGCATCCAGCAGGTCGAGGACGCCCTGCCCGGCATCAACTGCGGCGCCTGCGGGTACGCCGGGTGCGCGGCCTATGCCGAGGCCATCGTGTCCGAAGGCGCGCCCATGAGCCTGTGCGCGCCCGGCGGCGCGGACACGGCCCATGCCGTGGCCCGGGTCATGGGCGCGGAGGTCGAGGCCGCGGAGCCCAAGCTCTCGGTCACCTGTTGCCAGGGCGGGCACGTGGACATGCGGTTCGACTACCACGGCGTGCAGGACTGCCGCGCCGCGCACGTGGCCGGCCAGGCGGGCGGGCGCAAGGCGTGCACCTACGGGTGCCTGGGGTTCGGCACCTGCGCGCGGGCGTGCCCGTTCGGCGCGATCACCATGAGCCCGGAGCGCATTCCGGTCGTGGACTGGGACAAGTGCACCGGGTGCGGCAGGTGCGTGGAGGTCTGCCCTCGGGGCCTCAACCGCGTGGATCCGGAAAGCTACTACGTATTCGTCCTGTGCCAGAGCCACGACAAGGGCGCGGTCGTGAACAAGCTCTGCGACCGCGGCTGCATCGCCTGCCGCAGGTGCGAGAAGGCCTGCCCCTTCGACGCGATCCATGTGATCGACAACCTGGCCGTGATCGACTACACCAAGTGCACCGCGTGCGGCAAGTGCGTGGAGGCGTGTCCGAAGAACACGATCGTCAGCTTCCGCAAGCAGCGCCGAGCCCGCAAGAAGGCACGCGAACAGGCCGCCCAGGCCAGGGAGGGCGCGGCCTGATGGCGCTGAGGAGCTTTGCCGGGGGCACCCACCCGCCCGAGATCAAGGAGGCGACCCGCGGCCGACCGATCCGCGACCTCGCCCCGCCCGATCAGCTCGTCGTGCCCATGGCCCAGCACATCGGCCGACCCGCCACCTGCGCGGTCAAACCCGGCGACACCGTGGCCCGCGGCCAGGTCATCGGCGAGCCCGCGGGGTTCGTCTCCGCGGCCGTGCACGCCCCGGTAAGCGGCAAGGTCAAGCGCGTCGTGCAGTGCAACACCCCGCTCGGACCGGCTTGCGAGGCCGTGCTGCTGGAAAACGACGGGGCCGACATCTGGGCCGAGGGCTGCAACGAGCCCGCCGACCCGGACGGACTTTCCGCACAGGAGGTGCGCGAACGCGTACAGGCCGCAGGCATCGTGGGCCTGGGCGGGGCCACGTTCCCCACCCATGTGAAGCTGACCCCGCCCGAGGGCAAGGCCATCGACACCGTGATCCTCAACGGCTGCGAATGCGAGCCGTACCTCACCGGCGACCACCGGCTGATGCTCGAGAGCCCCCACACCGTGGTCCAGGGCCTGAAGCTCGTCCTGCGCGCGGTGGGCTGCACACGGGGCATCGTGGCCGTGGAGGCCAACAAGCCCGACGCCTTTCAAGCCATGCGCAAGGCCTGCGCGCAGCGGGCCGAGGACGGGCTGGACCTTGCGGCCCAGCTGCTGGCCGTCAAGTACCCCCAGGGCGCGGAAAAGCAGCTCATCCTCGCGCTTACCGGTCGGGAGACGCCCTCGGGCGGCCTGCCCCTGGACGTGGGCGTGGTGGTGCAGAACGTGGGCACCGCCCACGCCGTCTACGAGGCCTGCGCGCACGCGCGCCCCCTGACCGAGCGCGTGGTCACCGTGGCCGGGCCGGGCGTCGGGGCGCCGGCCAACCTGCGCGTGCGCATCGGCACGCCCGTGCGGGCGCTCCTGGAGGCCTGCGATTGGGACGAGCCGACCACGCGCGAGCTCGTGCTGGGCGGACCCATGATGGGCGTGGCCCACTTCGACCCGGACCTGCCGGTCAACAAGGGCCTCAGCGGCATCCTCGCGTTCACCGACCCGACCGTGTTCGACCACCGCCACTGCATCCGCTGCGGCCGGTGCGTGGACGGATGCCCGCAACGCCTGGTGCCCTCGGAGCTTTCGATCCTGGTCGAGGCCGGCCGATTTGAGGACGCGCGCGACGCGGACCTGCTCGACTGCATCGAATGCGGCGTGTGCACCTACGTGTGCCCGTCTCGGCGCCCCATCGTGCAATGGATGAAGCTGGCCAAGGACGAACTCGCGCGCCGTCGGGCCCGCGAGGAAGCGGCCAACCGGTCCGGAGACTGACCCGTGCCAGCAAACGAGCACCGGTACCTGGTCACCACCAGCCCACACATCCACGCCGAGCAGGACGTCGGGGTGGTCATGCGCTGGGTGTGCCTGGCCCTCGCGCCCGCGTACGTATGGTCCGTGTACCGGTTCGGGTACTGGCCGCTGGGGGTCGCGGCCATCGCGGTGGCCGCGTGCGTGCTCACCGAGGCGGCCTGTCAACGCCTGCGGCGCCAGACCGTGACCGTGAACGACTGGAGCGCGGTCGTCACCGGCCTGTTGCTGGCCGCCGTGCTGCCGCCCAACGTGGCCTGGTACATCCCGGCTGTGGGCGGACTCGTCGCCATCGGCGTGGCCAAGCAGGCCTTCGGAGGCCTGGGCGCGAACATCTGGAACCCGGCGCTTCTGTCCCGCGCGTTCCTGCAACTCTCCTTCGGCGCGCAGATCAACAGCGGCCGCTGGCCCATGACCCGCGGCGAGTCCGTGGCGCAAGCAGCAACCACCAGCCTGCGCGCCAGCTTCGAGGCGCTGGCCGAGCGCGCGGACGTCATCACCCAGGCCACGCCCCTGGAGGCCCTGATGCGCGTGCAGGAGGCGGGCGGCGGTGCCGGCGCCCGAGCTTACGGCGTCGCCATCCGCGACGGAGGCCTGGAGACGAGCTGGCAGGCGGTGCTCGACGCGTTCCTGGGCAATATCCCCGGGTGCATCGGCGAGGTGAGCGCGCTCGCGCTCCTGGCTGGCGCGGCCCTTCTGCTCGCGCGGCGGATCATCACCTGGCACATCCCGGTCGCGTACCTGGGCACCCTGGCGCTCCTTGGGTGGGCGCTGCCTGCGCCGTACGCGCAGGCGGAGGGCGCGCGCGCCTTTACCGACTGGTTCACCGGGCCCGCGCTCTACCACCTGGTGGCCGGCGGTGCGGTGATCGGCGCGTGCTTCATGGCCACGGACATGGTCACGAGTCCAATTACTCGCCGAGGACAGCTCATCTTCGGGGTGGGCTGCGGACTGTTGACCGCGCTCATCCGCATCTACGGGGGGTATCCGGAGGGCGTGTGCTACTCGATCCTGCTTATGAACATGGTGGTGCCGCTCATCGACGGCTGGACCCGGCCCCGGGTCCTGGGCAAGACCCGCAAGGAGACCGGGCCATGAGGAATTTCCTCCGCTATCCCCTGGTGCTGGGATTGGTGACCGCGCTCTCGGGCACGGCCCTGCACTTCACCTACTCCGGGACCAGGGACAAGATCGAAGCGCAGCAGGCCTCGCAGCGCGCCGCGGCCCTGGACAAGGTGTTCTGGCAAGGGTACGGCGCCACGGAAGCGGTCACGCGCAACGGCGTAGACATCATCAAGGTCTGGCGCGGGGACTTGGCCGAGGGGCCGCCCAACTACTACGCGGTAGAGGGGTCCGCCGTTGGGTACAACGCGGCCACGCCGATCCGGTTGCTTGTGGGGTTCGCGAACCCCGACAACCCGCCCCCCGACCTGCGCGGCGAGCCCGAGCGCGTGGTGGTGGGCTGGAGCGCCATCCAGATGGAGGAGACCCCCGGCCTGGGCCAGAACGCCGCGCAGACCGCGCCGCCCTACACGATCGCTGAGCTTGCTACCGGACGGGCCGAGGAGCCGGGCCCGGACCGGCGCACCCCATTCCAGAAGCAGTTCGCGGACTTCGAACAGGAGCGGGTCTACACGCCCGCGGAGCTGTCGCTCGAACAGGACGGCGGTCCCATTGACGGGCTCACCGGGGCCACGATCACCAGCGGCGCGATTATTGAGGCGATCCAGGACGCGGATGCGCGGCTCGACAAGGCGCTGGGCGGGTCCTTGTCTCGCGAGCAAGACTCCCCGTCGGAATGAGCCGCTTGGGCGGCGCGCCTACTGGGCGGGGTCCTCGTCGTCCGGGGATTCGGTGGCGCGCTCGCCCCACTCGTCGTCATACTCCTCGGACATCATGCCCGCGATGGTCCCCTGGATGGCGCCGCGCGTGGGATCGCGTCCGTCCGGATGCTCGCCCTTGCGCTTCGCCTTGGCGCGGGCGATGGACTTCTCCCATGCCCCTTCTTGCTCCTTCGCAGGCCGCTTGTCCCTATCCTGCTCCTCCTTCGGAGGTTGCTTGTCCTTGTCCTGTTCCTCGCACATGATGGGCCTCCTGACTGTTCAGCGCTCGCGAGCGGTGCAAACATGCATCGCCTGTTACCGCATTCGCTCGTCTGTTCGACTCCCCGCAAGTCCGGTTCCAGGAGGCCTTCCCGAGGGCGAGGCCGATGCAATCTCCTATAGCGTGGTGGGTTACGGAGGCGGGAGCCTAACGGTCCGCCGCGCGCGGCCCGCACTAAGGACTGCCTGCGGTGAGACGAAAAACGCAGTCCGCCGGGGGATGCCGCCGAATCCCCGCATACCTTCATCGCCCGCGAGGCAAGGCGCCGCCTACCGCGCCCGGCGGAACACCTCGTCCGAGTCCGAGTCCACGAACCGGGCGAGGTACTCGTCGATGCCCTGCCAGTCCGGCGGCTGGGCGCCCAGGAACTCGTACTGCACAAACGGGTCGCCGGGCACGGCCTCGTGCAGGTCGTCGCGTTTGCGGGCTGTTGCCTCGCACGCGATGTCCGTGAGGAGCACGGTGTTGTCCTCGCGCAGCGGGGCCTTGTCCACGCGCAGGCAGATGGGCACGCCCAGGCCTTCGCCGCGGATGCGCATGTGTGCGAACCGGGAATGCATCTCGGTATGGCGGTTGGGGCCCAGGCACAGCCCGCGCGCGAGCATGGCGTCGGTGCCCACGTTGACGAGCTCCACGTTCTTGCACTCCACCCGGTTGTTCTCGGTATTGTACCACACGTTGGCCACCAGGCAGCTGAGCAGGTACTCGTAGGCCGCATCGCCCACGGGAACCCGTCCGCCGCCCGCGAACCCCTTGGCCCAGGACCAGGTGTTCGCGTGGCGGGTGATCGAGGTGTTCTCGAGCTTCAGGTGCACCTGGTAGGTGACAATCGGGTTGCCGCGCTCGCGCTTCACGAAACCGTGCCAGGGGCCGAGGGCCTGGCGCTTCTGCCAGCGCCAGGCGTCCCCGTCGCGCACGCGCCGCGCGACCTGCAGGTACCCCGCCTCGTTGCGGAAGGCGACGTTGAAGATCTGCCAGCATTCGAACCACCGGTTGGGCACGACGCCGCGCGCCGGGGCGTTGCACACGTACACGAGGTCGCGGTGGGCCACCAGGTCGCCGGGCACGTACGGCGCGCTCGCGTCGTATGCGCCGCGCCACACGAACGGGATCCGGCGAAAGTCGAAGGGCACGCACGGGTCTCGCGCCTCGTCGTGGACCGCGCCCACGCCGCCGCGCGCCTCGCCCACGGGCTCTCCGGGCGCATAGGCCTCGGGCGCGAATCGCTCCAGATTGGCGAAGTCGGCGAACACGCTGCCTTGATCGTGCGCGACCTCCATGAGCTGCAAGGCACGCCCCTCGGGCAGGGCGTTGAGGCAGTCGTCGCCCGCGAACACGATCCGACCGCCGGTGAACTCCACCAAGGGGACAATGTCGTTGTACTGGCGCGAATACTCCATCACGTGATACCCCTGAAGATACGTCGTCACCGGGTGCCAGGGGTCTTCGCGGCCGCGCGCGATCAGGTCCACGTCCTCGTACCGGCTGTGGCTGAGGCCGTAGGCCTCCACGCGCTCCAGTTCGCTCGCGCGCACGTGGACCCGCGCCTCGTCGTAGCCGCGCACGCGCTGCAGGACCGAGTCCCGCGCCTCGAGCGTGAACCCGCCGCCCACCGCGACGCCGTGCTGGACGGCGTGCAGGCCCGTGCGTGCGCGCCGCGCGCGCAGGTCCACGCGCCCGTCCTGGGTGCGGTTGTGCGCGCGCCAGGCCTCCAGGTCCGCGGCATGGGCCGGGTTTCCCAGCACGTGCTTGAACGCGTCCTGCGTGCCGCGCAGGGCCTGCCACAGCGCTTCCCTTCTGCGTCCGGCCACCAGGCCCGGGCCGCCGGGGTCCAGGCGCCCGTTGTCGAACACGTCCACGTCGATCTCGACCGCGGCGCTGTCGTACACGTGCAGCGCGCCGACCACGAGCTCGCCGCCGATCCACTCGAACCGCGCCCGGTCGCGCACGAGCACCGGATGCGAAGGCCGGCCGATTCCGTCCATGCGGCTCTCGCACGCCAGAAGCTGCGCCTCGTCGCACACGAGAAGTTGCGCGTCGAACTGCGCATGGCCCAGGGGCGCGGGCGCAAGCGCCGCGTGCTCGAATCGTACAATGCCGTTCTCGCAAGCCTTGAGCGGCCAGGCCGCGCGCAGATGAATGCCCTCGAGCGCGCAGTCGACGCCCCGGCCCACGGTCAACAGCGGCACTTCGTCCTTGCGCGTGTGGTCCGGGTCCTGGAGCACGCTGCGTTCGCCGCGCAGCGTGACGCCATTGCGCGCTACGAGCCCATGGACCGTGTACTGCCTGCCGCGGTCGAGCACCAGCACGGCCGGCGCCTCCTCGGCGAGGCGGTCCAGGGCCTGCTGGAACCGCTCGGTCTCGTCGCCCGCGCCCGTGATGCCCAGGGCGCCGGCATGGTGTTCGGATGCCGCTCTCTTCTTCGCGCTCATCGCGATCCTCCAAATGCCGGACCCGCCCTGCATGCG
Source organism: uncultured Planctomycetales bacterium (assembly GCA_964577825.1). GTDB lineage: Bacteria > Planctomycetota > SZUA-567 > SZUA-567 > JAFGNG01 > CAZOBJ01. The sequence goes on along the minus strand of CAZOBJ010000051.1, from coordinate 466 downwards.
GGCGGGCCTAAACAACGGGCGCAACGCTTGCGCGCGCCTTTTGGGGCCGGGGCCGTGCCGCCGCTGGCCCATCGGCGTGCGCGGTCCTGCAGCCCCTACAGCTTCACCGGTTCGCCCGCGCGCGCGGAGCGGTAGATCGCGTCCACGATGCGCAGGCTCTTGAGCTGCTCCTCGCCGTTGACCAGGGGCTCGCGGTCCTCGCGAATCGCGTCGACCAGGTCCTGGAGCTGGCGCTGGTGCCAGGCGTGCGGAAAGGCCATGGGATCCACAGCCCCGCTTCCCTTCAGGTCATGGACCTCGCGCTCCACCTCCTTGGCGTCCATGCCCTGCACGTCCCAGTGCTTCACCTGCCCGGACTGCAGGATCACGGTGCCCGTCTCGCCGTGGATCTCCAGCCGGTCGGGCTGCCCCGGCACAATGCAGGTCGCACCCTCGATCACGCCCAGGGCGCCGTTCTGGTAACGCA
>CAZOBJ010000050.1:0-22151 GCA_964577825.1 uncultured Planctomycetales bacterium | reverse complement strand
CCAGGTGCCCACGGGCCTCGGCGGCCGCGTCGGTCCGGGGATGATTCTCTACAACGGATCGCAGCAGATAGACTGCCGCATTCTGCGAACGCCGCCCCGGCGTGCGCAGGTAGAACAGCGCCCGGTCCAGCCGGTCCCGGGCCCGCGCCTCCGCGAGCGCCCGACGGGCGGCCCTCACGTCCGCGGGGGGCGCCCCAGGCGACTCGTCGAGGCTGTCGAGCAGCTCGGCGGCCCGGTCCAGGGGCGCGTCCACGGGCGCTTCGTCCGCGCGGTGCGCCCGCGCCAAGGCGAGGGCCGCGCGCGCTCGGGCGAGGTCCGCGAGCGCCTTGTCCTCACCCACCTCGACAAGCCGCAGATACGCCTGTGCCGCCCGGCCCGGCCGTGCGCGCGCAAGCTCCACATCTCCAAGCCCCAAGAGAGCTTCGGCCACATACGGCCCGTCGGGATTATTATACACGACCGCCTCGAAAACGCGAGAGGCAGCCGCCAGGGCCGCGGCATTTTTCCGGTCCCCGTCCTTGTCCGGGTCCGCCGCACGAGCCGCGAACGCATGGGCGATGCGCACCTCCAGCCCGCAGCGGGCCGCGAGCCGGTCCGGGGCGGGGCGCTTCTCTGGGAAGCTCTCCTGAACCGCCTCAAAGGCTTCTTGCAGCCTGCCCAGGGCGAAGAGCGCCCGTCCCCGGCCGTAGCGCGCCCAGGGGGCGAGGTCGGGCTGCGGGTCGGCGGCCAGATACGCATCGAACCGGTCCAGGGCCTTTTGCGCGGCGCTCTCCACCAGCCAATGGGCGTAGCGGATCTCCTGCTCGGGGGTGCGCGCAGCCGGGTCGGCGGCCGCCACAGGCCGACACAAGGCCATCGCAACGCCGCAAAGAAGCACGATTCCGACAGCATTCGATCGATAAGCGTTCTCATGCCGCATGGGTGAGTCGCTCCCGGCCAATGACCTGCAACAGGAACCGCCCGCTGTGCAGCCTGCGCGCGAGCTGGGCCTCCAAGAGGTCGACCACCGTCGCGAGCACGGCGCGGGTCTCTCGCGCGCGCAGGCCCAGGCGCTGGCCGCCCTGGACCCCCTGGCGCTGGAGGAACGCCAGCGCCTTGAGCACGCCGGGGTCGATCTCGCGTACGCGTGCGCCGCGCGCGCACTCCGTGCATACCGCTCCGCCGCGTTCGGCATCCAGACCGGCCGCGTTGTCGGTCAACGGACGGCCGCAGTCCACGCACGCCTCGAGCATCGGGGCGAAGCCAAGGGCGCCCAGTAGCCCGAGCCCCCATGCGGACGCCGTCTTGGCCGGTTGTGCGCCGTGCTCGAGCGCGGCCAGGCCGCGCTGTAAGAGTGCGTACGCTTCGGGCGCCGGAGATTCGGGCACGCACCCGGCGTTGACCGCCTCGCAGAAGAGCATCCCGGCCGCGAATCCGCCCACGGTGCGGCCGAGTTCGGCGTGCTCGGCAACGGGCGAGAATTGGCTGACCACTGACAGCGTCCCGGACCGGCGTTCGTAGTAAACGAGCTCGCCTTCGCGGAAGTAGTCCAGCCGCCCGTACAGCGGGCTCCTGGATCGACGCGCGCCCTTGGCGATGCCCTCGACCAGGCCCTGGGTGGGGGCCAACATGCCCACGATCAGCGAGCTGTTGCGAAACGGCATGCGCCGCACGACGATCGCCTCGCACTTGCGCAGAGACATCCCGCGACTCCGCTCGGGCCGGTCAGGGGACCGCGCGCAGATCCTCGCGCTCCGGGGCGACCTGTTCCTCGGTGGACGGACCTTCGACGCGAATCCGCTCGATGCGCCGCTCCGTGGCGGCCAGGATGGTGAACCGCAGCGCTTCCCAAGCGAATGTCTCGCCCGGCTGCGGGACGTGGCCGAGCTGGTCGAGCACGAACCCGCCCAGGGTCTCGTAGTCCTCGGTCTCGGGGAGCACGCGTTCGCCCAGCGCCTCGTTTACGTCATGCACATGGGTGCGTGCGTCCATCTCGAAGCGACCAGGCCCCAGTTCGCGCAGGCGCACGCCTTCCTCCATGTCGTACTCGTCCTGGATCTCGCCCACGATCTCCTCGACGATGTCTTCCATGGTGACCAGGCCGGCCGTGCCGCCGTATTCATCGAGCACCACGGCGATGTGGGCCTTCTTGTCCTGCATTTCGGTCATCAGATCCGCCACGCTCTTGGTCTCGGGCACGAACAGGGGCTGGCGCATGACCGACTTGAGGCTGGGCACCGTCTCCGTGGGCACGCGCCAGTAATCGAGCGCGTCCTTGACGTGGAAGATTCCCTTGATGTTGTCGCGGGTGTCCTGGAAGACCGGAATGCGCGTGTACCCCTCGCGCAGGGCCAGGGCCACGGCGGCCTGGAGGCTCTCCTGCGCCTCGATGGCGCAGATCTCCGTGCGCGGGGTCATGATGTCGCGGATGTCGAAGTTCTTCAGGTCGAAGATGTTGACGATCATCTCGCGCTCGCCCTCGGCCACCACGCCCTCGTGCTCGCCGTCGGTGACCGCGGCGAGGATTTCCTCGCGGTCCTCGGTCTCTTCCTCCTCCACATCACGGCCGCCCGCGCGGTGGATCCATTCCTCCAGCCGCACGATGGCCAGCCCCAGGGGCCGCACCGGTGCGGTCAAGAGCCATAGGAAGGGGACCAGGGTGTGCAGCACCTCCTCGGTGCGGTAGCGGGCCAGGATGTTGACCACGATCGCCGCGCCCAGCAGAGGGAGGGTGAGCCCGGCGATGAGCCACGCGTCGCCGGCCTGCCACTCCCAGCGGGTCAGGCCCCAGCCGTAGTACAGCCCCACGGCCATGACCGCCAGCAGGGAGCAGGTCAGCGACAATGCGTCCTGGCTGTGCAGAAAGGGATAGCACAGGCGGCGGCGCCAGGTGCCCGCTTTGCGCTTGTCCAGGACCTCCTCCATCTGGGTGCGGCTGAACATGCGCACCGCGGCGTCGCCGAGCATCAGGATTCCGGCAAGCAGAAAGAACACAAGGCCCGCCAGTCCGTTGATGAGCTGCGTACTAATGATGGGTCCTCCACATATGCCCGAAACAGACCCGCACCCGGTTCCCGCGGGTCATCTTCCTCCTACTAATGTACTCTATCCGGTAGGGGGAGTGCAAACGGTATCCGCGCCGGTTCAGTCCTCCATCAAGCGACTCAGGCCTCCCAGCACCGATCCCTCGCCTCGGCTGCGCCCGCCCGCGCGCGGCGCGTGTGCGAGAATCCGGTCCGCAAGGCGGCTGAACGGCAGGCTCTGGAGCCACACATAGCCCATGCCCGAGAGCGTGGCGAAGAAGAACCCCTCCCCGCCGAAGAACATGCTTTTCAGGTTGCCGGCGGCCTGGATGTCGTAGTCGATGCCCGAGGTAAAGGCCACCAGGCATCCGGTGTCCACCCGGATCGTCTCGCCTTCCAGCTTGCGGCGTACCACCGTGCCCCCGGCGTGGACAAAGGCGAGCCCATCTCCCTGCAGGCGCTGGAGAATGAAGCCCTCGCCGCCGAAGATGCCCGCGCCGATGCGGCGGTTGAACGCGATGGAGATTTGGGTGCCGCGCGCCGCGCACAGAAAGGCGTCCTTCTGGCAGGTGATCTCGCCGCGCAGCTTTGCCAGGTCCAGGGCGATCACCTTGCCCGGGTAGGGTGCGGCAAAGGCCGCGGTCCGCTTGCCGGGGCCCGCGTTGGTGAAGTGGGTCAAGAACACGCTTTCTCCGGTGAGCATGCGCTTGCCCGCGCCCAGCAGCTTGCCGGCCAGGCCGCCTTCCGCGGCGGAGCCGTCCCCCATGCGGGCCTCGTACTGGAGCCCGTCGTCCATGTACGTCATGGCCCCGGCCTCGGCGATCACGGTCTCGCCGGGGTCCAGGTCCACCTCCACGAGTTGCAGGTCGTCACCCACAATCCGGTACTCGACCTCGTCGCACTGCATGGTACCCCTCCTCACCCGGTGCTCGTTAGGCGCGCGGGCGCCGTTCGCCTCGCGGATCCTTGTCCCAATGCGGACGAATGCCGTGTCGAGCCAGTGCGCGGTGCTCGGCCGCGCGCATGGCCGCGCGCCGCGAATCGATGTGGTCGTCGTAGCCTAAGAGGTGCAGAAGGCCGTGCACCGCGTACAGGGCGAGCTCCTCTCGCATGGGGCAACCTCGCCGCGCGGCCTCGCGCCGGGCCGTCTGCAGACTGATAATGACGTCCCCGAGATGCAGGAGGCCCGATTCCGCCTCGGGCTCGCCGTCCGGGAAGGCCAGCACGTCCGTGGCCCCGCGCCGGCCGGTGTGCCTGCGATTGAAGCGCGCGATTCCACGGTCGTCGGTGACGAGCAGGTCGACCGCGGCGGCGCGGTCCGGGCCCTCTTGGTTCAGGGCGTCTTCCAGGACCTCGGCGAGCAGGCTGCGAGGCACTCGCGCGCCCGTGAGCTGCCGGTGGATGCGGATCACGAGGCGCCTCCCGGCGGGCCGGTCTGGGGCTGCGCGCCCTCGGGATAGCGTACGCGCGAGTGGAACATGGCGTTGAGCGTGCGCTCGAAGCTGCGCTCGATCGTGGCGACGTCGCGGAAGCTGAGCGGCGAGTCGTCGAGCTGATGGTCGGTGAGCTTGCTCATGACCACCTCGTGCACGAGCCGGCGCACGTGCGCGGGAGTCGGGGTGCCCAACGTGCGGCTGGCGGCCTCCACGCAGTCGGCGAGCAGCACGATGGCCGCCTCCTTGGACCGGGGCCGCGGCCCGGGGTAGCGGAACGCGGCCTCCGGCACTTCGTCCGGGTCTTCGGCGAGTTCCTGCGCGCGGTGGTAGAAGAAAGGCACCACGCTGTCGCCGTGGTGCTGCTCGATGATGTCGACGATGGCCTGCGGCAGATCGAACTGGCGGGCCAGGTCCGCGCCGTCTTTCACATGCGCCACGATGATGAGCGTGCTGATGGTGGGGGACAGCTCGTCGTGCGGACTGCGGCCCGTATCGTTTTCGCTGAAGTACTCGGGTTTGGCCAGCTTCCCGATATCGTGATAGTAGCTGGCCACGCGTGCCAGGAGCGTGTGCGTGCCGACCGCCTCGGCAGCGGCCTCGGCCAGATTGCCCACCACCACGCTGTGGTGGTACGTGCCCGGGGCGTCCAGGATGAGCCGTCGCAGGCAGGGATGATCCTGGTCGGAGAGCTCGAGCAGCGTGACGTTTGTCGCCGCGCCAAACAGTCGCTCGGTCAGGGGCAGGGCCACGGTCAACAGCGCCCCGCACAGCACCCAGGCCACGAGGTCCCAGGCGCCGTACCACCCCAGGAAGTCGATCCAGTCCTCGCGCGCTCCGGCGATGGCCGGCGCGCCGCTTCGCGCGAGGCGGAAGCAAATGGTACCTACGAGCGCCACGCCGCCGGCGAAGCACGCCGAGCGCAACAGCCCGGAGCGGCGGCGCACCATGGGCGCGCCCAGGGCGAAGATCCAGGAGCTTCCCAGCAGGGCGAGGGACTCGCCGACCTCTGCCTGGGTGACCAGGAACGCTGCGAACGCGAACAGGCTGCCCGCGCCCACGCCCGCCCGGGGGCCGAATACGAGTCCGGCGACTCCGGCTGCCAGCCCGATGGGCGCCAGCGGCACGCGCACGCCGGTCATCTTGCCGGCCTGGAGCAACCACAGGATCACGATGGCCAGGAGCGCCACGCTGGCCAGCTGCCTGGGGTGCTCGAGCACCGTGCCCTCGAACCGGGCCAGGTAGAACAAGAATCCGATCGCGCCCATCAGAAGGAGCGCGCCCATCCCCGCCAGGCGCATAAGCCGCGGGGTGTAGCCGCGCGCCTGTTCATACGCGGCCGTCTCGGCGCGGATGCGCTCCAGGTCCGCCTGGGTCAAGGGCTTGCCCGCCGGTACCAGGACCTCGCTCTCCTCGATGTGCTCCACCTCCTCGACCCTGGAGGCGATGGCTTCTTGCTTGGCTGTCTTCGTGCGATCGGGAAGGAAGCTCAGCGTAGGCCGCAGCTGGCGCGCCACGATGTCCGCGTACAAGGTGCGGAACCCCGGGTCGAGCCGGGAGAGGGTCTCCTCGAAGTAACGGTGCACGGCCTGGCGAGCGTCCTGTAGGCTCATGGCGCCCTCGGGCGAGCCCACGGGCGCGCTTCGCACCACCACCCCCGGACTGACCACGCGCACACGCCGACCGCGTTCGCGCGAGAAATCGTCGTTGGACAGAACGCCCGGCCCATAGAATCGATTCTTGAGGATTCGGTTGGCCGGATCCAGGATGTCGTGATACAGGTACAGGGGGCGCTGCTTGTTGCGCAGCTCCTCCACGATCCGCGCGCACTCCCCTTGGTCGATGCCCAGGTCCTGCGACTCGGCAAAGGTCGCCAGGCTCTCGGCGGCCTCGGCCACCTCCAACTCGCTGCCGGCGAGCGCATGCGCGCGCAGGAACAGTCCGCGCATCGGACCGAACACGGTATCAAGCCAGTCGGTGTCTTCCTGGTAGAACCGGCTGAACTCTCGCTCGACCTGCGCTTGGATTTGCTCGGCCTGGTCGGGATTCGTGTAGGTGAAGTCGAGGCGCGCGTACAGGGGCTGGCGCAGCTCCTGGCGCAGCCGGTACGGCACAAGCGACGGCCCCCACACCCGCGGCAGCACCGCCAGTGTCACCAGGCCCAGGGCGGCGAACGCTCGCTGCCAGGTGAGCGCATGGCCCACGTTGATGCGCGCGAGCAGACGGCGCGGCGTGCGGGTCTCTTGGTCCAGCCGGATCCGCGCCGACCGGCCGGCAGGACGCTTGACCTTGTAGCGGCGCGTGCTCACTCTCGCTGCTGATCCTTCTCGTAGGCCTGAATGATGTCGCGCACCAGGCGGTGGCGGACCACATCGTCCCTTGTCAGGTGGACAAAGGCGACGCCGTGAATCGGAGGAAGGATGGCGTGGGCATGGATGAGCCCGGAGGCGGCCGGGTCTTCTAGGTCGATCTGCGTGATGTCGCCGGTCACCACCGCTTGCGACCGAGGGCCCAGGCGCGTGAGAAACATCTTCATCTGGCCGGGCGAGGTGTTCTGCGCCTCATCCAGGATCACGAACACGCGATCCAGGGTGCGGCCCCGCATGAAGGCCAAGGGCACGACCTCCACGAGCCCGTTGCGCAAGTACTGGGCCATCTCCGCGCGGGGCAGCATGTCGCCCAACGCGTCGTAGAGCGGGCGCAGGTAGGGATTGACCTTCTCCTGCATGTCGCCGGGCAGGAACCCGAGCCGCTCGCCGGCCTCCACCGCGGGACGGGCAAGCACCAGCCGACGCACGCGTCCCAGCTTCAAGGCCTCGATCGCGCAGGCCACGGCCAGGTAGGTCTTGCCCGTGCTGGCCGGGCCGATGCCGAACACGAGGTCCGAGGTGTGGATCGCCTCCACGTACGCGCGCTGTCCGGGGCTCTTGGGCTCGATCCGGGTGCCGCCGGGGATCATCACGCAACCCGGGCGGCCCTCCGGGTTCTCGCCAGCGCTGGCCAACAGCCACTGCAGTTCTTCCGCCTGAAAGCCTTTGCCGTCCGCAGGATCGATGGCCTGGACCATGCGCTCGAGCACGGGCACGGCGGCCTGGACGCGTCCGGGCTCGCCCTCCACGATCAAGCGCTCGCCGCGCAGCGCGATGCGCACCTGCAGCCGCTCGCGCAGTTCCTTGCGGTGCGCGTCGTTGGGGCCGAGCAGGATGCGGGCGGTCTCTTGGTCGGGAAGGTCGACAAACGCTCTCACCCGCCCACCTCCGGATGCCGCGCGCCGATCAGGAGCAAGAAGAAGTAGGCCACCGGCGCGGCCACCATGATCGAGTCGACCACGTCCAGGAACCCGCCGAACCCCGGCACGATGTCGCCGGAGTGCTTCAGGCCGCTGTCTCGCTTGAGGGCGCTGGCCATCAGATCGCCGAACAGCCCGCCCACGGCCATGAGGATCGCGAAGGACAGCGCCGTCCACACGTCGAAAGACCCGAACACGCTTTCGGGAAAGACGGCCCGCAGAACGAACATGCCCGCGATGCTCGCCGCCACGCCGCCGGCCGCGCCTTCCCAGGTCTTGGCCGGGCTGAGCACGGGGGAAAGCTTGCGCCGTCCGAAGTTGCGGCCAGTGAAGTAGGCGCCCATATCCGCGATCTTGCTCAGTCCCACGGTCAAAACCAAGAGCTCAACGCCGTCGGTGACCCAGCTGCCCGGCTCCGGACGCAGCCCGAGGTGGCGGATCTTCACGAGAAACGCAGGCAAGAACCAGACGTAAACCAATCCGAGAAGGGTGCTTCCGACGTTGAGGATCGTGCCCCTGGGGCCCCGGCGCAGCACCTGAATGAGAAAGGTGCCCAGCACCACCACGGCCAGTACGGTCATCATCCGGTCCGGGGTGAGCCGTTCGAGGCCATGCCACTTCTCCCAGCACCATCGGTCGTGACCAAGCACGAGCAGCACGACCATGAGCAAGCCGAAGCCCCAGGTGGGCCGCGCGCCCTTGGCCTCGACCATCTGGTAGAATTCCCGCAGCACGATCACGCTGCCCGCGGCCACGAACGCGGAGAAGGCCCAACTGGTCCCATGCGACCAGTCGTACCAGCAAGCGACAAGAAACAACGCCGCAATGGTCAGTGCCGCAGGGATGCGGTACTTGAGCACACGTTTTCCTCAGCCGTCCTCCTGCCCATGCCGCTCGCCGAACGTCCGCGTTCGTCGAGCATAGGCGGCCACGGCCTGGGCAAGGGCGTCTCGGTCGAAATCCGGCCACAATACGTTCGTGCTATAATACTCTGCGTAGGAGGCCTGCCACAAGAGAAAGTTGCTGATGCGCATCTCGCCCGCGGTGCGGATCAGCAGGTCCGGGTCGGGTAGCCCCGCGGTGTCGAGCGCCGCGGCGAACCGGTCCGCGTCCAGGTCGTCCGGGTCCAGGCGGCCCTCGGCAGCGGCTCGGGCGAGGCTGCGCGCAGCGCGCACGATCTCGTCGCGCCCCCCATAGGAGAGCGCCAAGACGAGCTTGAGCCCCGGGTTATGGCGGGTGCGCTCCTGAGCTCGATCGAGCTCCTCGCGGGCGGCGCCCGGCAGGCGCCCGACCTGGCCGATGGCGCGCACCGACACGCCGTTCTTCTGGAGCTCCTGGAGCTCGCGGCGCAGATACCGCTGCAACAGGCGCATCAGGGTGGCCACCTCGGCCCGGGATCGGCGCCAATTCTCTGTGCTGAACGCGTACAGGGTGAGCACCTCCACGCCCCAGGCGCTCGCGGTGCGCACCACTCTGCGCACGGCCTCGACGCCCGCTTCGTGCCCGCGGTGGCGGGGCAGGCCATGCTGGCGTGCCCAGCGGCCGTTGCCGTCCATGATGATGGCGATGTGGCCCGGAAGCCGCTCGGCAGGCACCGGCGGGCCGTTGTCCGGGCCCTGCGCGTGGCCTGCGTCCCTGCCGGGCCCATTGCGGGCAGGGGACATGCCGGCTACCTCGCCACGGGGATGATCTGCTCGCGGCGTGGGCCGACGCTCACCGTGCCGCGATCGATGCGCAGGACCTCGAAGACGCGCTCCACGTACCGGCGCGCGGGCTGGGGCAGATCCGCGAACCGGCGGATCTCCGCCAGGGGCTCGGTCCAGCCGGGGAGTTCTTCATACGCCGGCGTGACCCGGGCGAGCGCATCCAGTGACGCAGGCACCCCGGAGAGGCGCTTGCCGTCCAGAGCGTAGTGCGTGCACAAGTGCAGGGGCTTCAGGCCGGCAAGCACGTCGAGCTTGGTCACGTGCAGGTGGGTGACGCCGCTGAGCGACGCCGCATACCGGCCCACGGCGAGGTCGCACCATCCGCAGCGGCGCGGCCGGCCGGTGGTGGTGCCGTACTCGTCCCATTGCTGCTCGCCCGTGCCGCGAAGACGCTGGGCGGCCTCCCCGGTGAGCTCGGTCACGAACGGCCCCTCGCCCACGCGAGTGGTGAAGGCCTTGAGCACGCCGTGGACCTCGGTGATGGCCGCGGGTGGCAGGCCCGAGCCCGTGCACAGCCCGCCTGCAGTTGTGTTGGAGCTCGTCACGTACGGATAGGTGCCGAAGTCGATGTCGAGCTGGGTGCCCTGGGCGCCCTCTAGCAAAATGTCGCTTCCGTCGCGCCAGGCCTTGTGCAGGAAGCAGACCGTGTCCGCGACCAGAGGCGCCAGCCGCGCGGTCACCTCGGCCAGGCGCGCGAGCTCGGCCTCCGTGTCGAGCGGAGCGCCGCCGAGCGCCTGGATGTGCCGGTTGCACAGCTTCAGGTGCGCGCGGGCCCTATCCAGCAGCCGGTCGCGGTCGGTGAGGTCATGCGCGCGCAGGCCCGCGCGGGCAGACTTGTCCGAGTACGCGGGCCCGATGCCCCGGCCCGTGGTGCCCAGCTTGCCCGCGCCGCGGCTTGTCTCGTGCAGCCCGTCCAGGGCCTTGTGCGTGGCCAGCACCAGGTGGGCCCGGTCGCTTAGGAGCAGCCGGCCCTGCACCTGGATGCCCCGGCTCTCCAGGGCCTCGATCTCCTCCACGAGCCCGAGCGGATCCACGACGACGCCATTGCCGATGACCGCGGTCACGCCCTCGCGCAGGATGCCGGTGGGGACGACGTGCAGCTTGAACACGCTCTCGCCCAGGACCACGGTGTGGCCGGCGTTGGCGCCTCCCTGGCAGCGGACCACCACCGCGACGCGCTCGGAGAGCGCGTCCACGATCTTGCCCTTGCCCTCGTCGCCCCACTGCATGCCCACCACGGCGGCGACAGTCACATGACGCTCCTTTGTGCTACCGGTTCGGTTTGCGGCCGATCCTTCCCTTGCCACGGACCGGCGGGTTCGCACCCAGCGCGGGACCGTCCGCGCGGATCGCGGACTATCGCTTGTTCGCTTCCTCGATGAGCGCGGGGACCACTTCGAACAGATCCCCGACGATCCCAAAGGTGGCGATCTGGAAGATGGGCGCCTCGGGGTCCTTGTTGATGGCCACGATCACGTCCGAGCTGTTCATGCCCACCTGGTGCTGGATCGCGCCCGAGATGCCGCAAGCGATGTAGAGCTTCGGGCCCACGGTCTTGCCGGTCTGGCCGACTTGGTGGCTGTAGGGAATCCAGCCCGCGTCCACGGCCGCGCGCGAGCTGCCCACCGCGCCGCCGAGGGTCCGGGCGAGCTGCTCGATGAGCGCGAAGTTCTCGGGCTTGCCGAGTCCCCGCCCGCCCGAGACGATGATGTCCGCCTCGGTGAGATTGACGGTGGTCTCCTCATCGGGCAGGAAGTCGAGGCGCTTGGTGCGAGAGACGAGCAGGCCCTGGTCGACGACCCGGATCTTGTCCACCTGGCCGTCGCGCCCGCCGTCGCGCCCGGCCGCGCGGAAGACCTTGTGCCGGACCGTGGCCATCTGCGGGCGGTGGTTGGGCGTAAGGATCGTGGCCATGATGTTGCCGCCAAAGGCCGGACGGGTCTGGTGCAGAAGCCCGTCGATGATGTCCAGGCCGGTGCAGTCGGCGGTCAGCCCGGTGCCGATCTCCACGGCCACGCGAGAGAGGAAGCTGCGCCCGATCGCCGTGGCGCCCGCCAGGAACACGGAGGGCCGGCGCCCACGCACGAGGTCGGCAATCACCTTGCTGTAGGGCTCGGCCGCGTAGATGGCCAGATCCGGACTCTCGACCTGGAGCACGCTGTCCACCGGGTACGCGAGTAGGTCCTGGCACGCGGCGTCCAGGTCGTGGCCCACCACCACCACGGCCAGGGGCTCGGCCAGCTTGTCGGCGAGCTTGCGGCCCTCTGCGATGAGCTCGAATACGACGGGCTGGATCTCGCCGCCCTTCTGTTCCCCGAACACCCACACGCCGCGGTGCCCGGCCTGCGGGCCGCCCTCCTTGTCTGCGCGGCGCAGGGTGATTGCGTCCACCGGGCACACCGGCACGCATGCGCCGCAGAACGTGCAGTTGTCGTTGACGACCGCGAGCTTGCCCTCCATCTCCAGGGCGCCGAAGGGACAGACCTCCACGCACTTCTCGCAGCCGATGCATGTCTTGGGATCGATGATGAGCCGGTTCTCACTCATGGCGGTCTCGTCCGATCATAGGACCTGGAGCTCCTTGAGCTTGGCGAGGGTGATGCTGGCCTTCTCGCGCGCCGTCTCGGCCTCGATCATCTCGCCGGCCTGGCGCCGCGGCGGGCTGAAGATCTTGCGCACCTCGGTCGGCGACCCGGTCAGCCCCAGCTTCTTGGGATCGGCCTGCAGGTCGGCGGCGGTGATCGTGCAGATGTCGGCCTTCTTCGCACGCATCTTGCCCTTGAGCGAGGGCAGGCGGGGCTCGTTGATCTCCTTGACCACGGTCATCACGCAAGGCATCTCCACCTCCAGGACCTCGTGCCCCTCTTCGAGCAGGCGCTCGACCACGGCCTTCTCGGCGCTGATCTCGCGGATCTTGGATACGTAACAGACCTGCGGCAGGCGCAGATGCACGCTGATGCCGGGCCCGACCTGCGCGGTGTCTCCGTCGATGGCCTGCTTGCCGCACAGCACGAGGTCCGGGGCCATGCCGGCGATGGCCGCGGCCAGGGTGTAGCTCGTGGCCCAGGTGTCCGACCCCGCAAAGGCCCGGTCGCACACGAGCACACCCGCGTCCGCGCCCACGCTAATCGCCTCGCGCAGGGCGGCCTCGGCCTGGGGCGGGCCCATGGACACGACCGTGACCTCGCCCTCACCCAGGCGCTCGCGGATGCGCACGGCCTCTTCGATGGCGTAGGTGTCGAACGGGTTGACGATGGAGTCCACCCCGTCCCGGATGAGCGTATTCGTCTCCGGGTTGATGCGCACCTCGGTGGTGTCGGGCACTTGCTTCACGCACACAACGATCTTCATGCTGTCCGCCTCAGTCGTCCGTTCGCTTGCCGGCCTCCGGGGGCCTGGGTCCGCGCCGCAGGGCGCACCGACCCCTCAAGATAGCCGTTCCCGGATCGATTTGCAATCGTCTTCCGGCCGCCGGGCGCGCGCCGACGCGCAGCCGCGCCGCGGGGGCCAGGCGCCGGGTCGGCACATCGCGCCGTAAAGCGGGGAAGGCGAGAGCGGAGTCTACTTCTTCTTGCCGGCGGCCTCTTTGATCAGCGCGCTGGCGATCTCGTTGCGCTGGATCTGGTTGGTGCCCTCGTAGATTTGTGTGATCTTGGCGTCGCGCAGATACTTCTCCACGGGGTATTCCTTCATGTAGCCGTAGCCCCCGAAGACCTGGATCGCGTCCAGGCACACCTGCACGGCGATGTCGGAGGCGAAGCACTTGGCCATGGCGCTGAACTTGGTCGGCCGCTTGAGGCCCCCGTCGATGCTGCGGGCGGTGGCGTAGATGAGCGCGCGCGCGGCCTCGACCTGGGTGGCCATGTCCGCGAGCATCCACTGAATGCCCTGGTTCGCAATGATCGACCGGCCGAACTGCACGCGTTCGCGGGCATAGTCCAGGGCCAGCTCCAGCGCGCCGGCGGCGATGCCCAGGGCCTGGGCGGCCACGCCGGGCCGGGATACGTCGAAGGTGCGCATGGCGGTGATGAACCCCGACCCCTCGCGTCCGAGCCGGTTGTCCGCGGGCACGCGGCAGTCCTGGAACACGAGCTCGCGCGTGGCGCTCGCGCGGATGCCCATCTTGGTTTCCTTCTTGCCGAAGTCGAACCCGGGCGTGCCCTTCTCCACCAGGAACGCGCTCGTGCCGCGCGGCCCCTTGGTGCGGTCCGTGGCTGCGAACACGGTGTAGACCTCCGCCTCGCCGCCGTTGGTGATCCACTGCTTGGTGCCGTTGAGCACGTACTCCTCGCCGTCGCGCGCGGCGGTGGTCTTCAGGGTGGACAAGTCGCTTCCCGCGTCCGGCTCGGTGATCGCAAACGCGGCCAGCCGCTTGCCGGCGGCCAGGTCGGGGAGGTATTTCTTCTTCTGCTCGTCGGACCCGGACAGGATAATCGGGAGCGTCCCGAGACCGGAGCCCGCGAACGCGAGCGCGATGCCTCCGCACGCCTTGGAGAGCTCCTCGGTCACCACGCACATGTTCGTGATGGGCGCCTCGCCGGCGCAGCCGCCGTACTCGTCCGGGACGAACACGCCGAAGAGGTCGCTGTCCGCGATCACCTCGATGACCTCCCAGGGGAAGGTCTCCTCCTCGTCGTGTTTCTCGCGCACCGGCACGATCTTCTCCTCGGCGATCTGCCGGGCCAGGTCGCGCATCATGATCTGCTCTTCGGTGAAGCCGTAGTCGAGGTCCATGCGGGCGTCTCCCTCTAATCTGCGATCGCCGGCGGGCAGCTCAGTCTTCTTGATACCGGCCCAGGCACAGGCTGGCGTTGTGTCCGCCGAAGCCGAGCGAGTTGGTGAGTGCGGTGTCGATGGCCAGATCGGTGGGCGCGTTGGGCTGGTAATCGAGGTCGCACGCGGGGTCGGGCTCTTCGTAGTTGCAGGTCCCGTGGATCTTCTGGTGGTACACGGACAGCGCGGTCACGGCGACCTCCACCCCGCCGGATCCGCCCAACAGGTGGCCGATCATGCTCTTGGTGCTTGAAATCTTCACGCGCCGGGCCTGCTCTTCGCCCAGCGCTCGCTTGATGGCCACGGACTCGACCCGATCGTTGTACTGGGTGGAGGTCCCGTGGGCGTTGATGTAGCTCACCTGGTCCGGACTGCGGCCGGCCTCGGCGAGCGCGAGTTCGATGGCCCGCGCAGGCCCTTCGCCCGTGTCGTCCGGCGCGGTGATGTGGTGCGCGTCGTCGGTGAACCCGATCCCCAACAGCTCGGCGTAGATCCGCGCGCCGCGCGCGCGCGCATGTTCCAACGACTCGAGCATCACGATGCCCGCGCCTTCACCGATCACGAACCCGTCCCGGTTCTTGTCAAAAGGGCGGCTGGCGCGGCCCGGATCGTCATTGCGGCGGCTGAGCGCGCCCATGTTGCTGAACCCGCCCAGCGAGAGGAGCGAGAGGCCCGCCTCGGACCCGCCGCACAGGACCACGTCCGCGTCGCCCCACCGGATGTGGCGCATGCCCAGGCCGATGGCGTGGCACCCGGTGGCGCACGCGGTCACGGGGGCGTAGTTGAGACCCTTGAGTCCCATCTCGATGGCAATGAGCCCGGGCGCGCAGTTGACCATGATTTGCGGGATCGTGAGCGCGCTGATCCGGCCGGGCCCCCGCTGCAGGAACCGGGTCATCTGCTCTTCCATGCTCAGGATGCCGCCCACCCCGCTGCCCACGACGCAGCCGCAGCGCTCCCGGTCGCACTGGCTTAGGTCCAGGCCGCTGTCTTCGGTGGCCATGGAGGCCGCCGCGACCGCGAAGTGCACGAACCGGTCGTAGCGCCGGGCGTTCTTGCGGTCCATGTACCGGGAGGGATCGAAGTCCCGCACCTCGCCGCCGATGTGCACGTCGAACTTCTCGGTGTCCAGGCTCTGGATTCGGTCGATCCCGTTGCGACAGGCCAAGAGAGACGCCCAGGTCTGCTGAGCATTGAGGCCCACCGGGGTGACCATGCCCACACCGGTGACGACCACGCGTCGCGGGGTCGGCGCATGGCTCATGGACTGTCTCCGTTCTTGATCGAATACGCTGCAGGCGGCGGCGCCATCCGTCAGCCTTCGGATCCGGTGTTCTTGACGATGTACTCGATCGCGTCGCCGACCGTGCGAATCCCTTCCTCGTCCTCCGGGATGTTCAGGTCGAACTCGTCCTCGATCTCCATGGTCAGCTCGGCTACGTCCAGGGAGTCGGCCCCGAGGTCATCCACAAAGTTCTTCTGTTCGGTGACTTGGTCCCGGCCCACCCCGAGCTGCTCGACGACCATGTCGACCACCTTCTCCTTGATCTCGTCGCGCGTCGCCATCAGCAAATCCCTTTCCTCTTCTGCTCCGTGCGATTCCCTTGCGGGGAACGCTGTCCCGTATGTCCGTTCCGCCGTCGGTCGGGGCGGGGCCCCGGCCGACGCCTACATGACCATGCCTCCGTCCACGACAAGCACCTGGCCCGTAATGTACGCTGCCGCGTCCGAGAGCAGGAACTCTACGGCCCCGGCCACGTCGCCCGCCTCGCCGAACCGCGCCAGGGGAATAGCCCCGAGCATCTCCTGCTGGGTGGATTCCTCCAGCGCGTCGGTCATGGCCGTGCGGATGAACCCGGGCGCGACCGCGTTGGCGGTCACGCCGCGTCGGGCGAACTCCTTGGCCGTGCTCTTGGTCAGCGCAATGAGGCCTCCCTTGCTGGCTGCGTAGTTCGCCTGTCCGGCATTGCCCATCAGGCCGATGATGCTGGCGATGTTCACGATCCGCCCCGCACGGGCCTTGAGCATGTACCGTCCCACGGCCTGGGTGCACAGGAACGCGCCCTTGAGGTTCACGCGCAGCACCAGGTCCCAGTCCGCCTCGGGCAGGCGCAGCAGCAGGTTGTCCCGGGTCACCCCGGCGTTGTTGACCAGCAAGTCGATCCCGTCGAAGGCCTTGTGCGCCTGCTTGGCCGCCTGGGCCACGGCCTGCGCGTCGGTCACGTCCACGGCCATGCCCTCGGCGCGCACGCCCGCGGACGCGGCCACGGCCTTGGCCGTGGCCCGGGAGCTCTGCTCCTGCACGTCCCACAGGACCAGGTTGACGCCCTGCCGGGCGAGCCGGCGGGCAATCGCTTCGCCGATCCCCTGCGCGCCGCCCGTGACAACGGCCGTCTTGCCCGCAAACCCCATGGAGCTCGCTCCCGCTTCTCTCTTGCGCCTC
The DNA here is from genome assembly GCA_964577825.1 of uncultured Planctomycetales bacterium. Classification (GTDB taxonomy): domain Bacteria; phylum Planctomycetota; class SZUA-567; order SZUA-567; family JAFGNG01; genus CAZOBJ01. The sequence continues at coordinate 5,505 of CAZOBJ010000050.1, read as the reverse complement.
GCTGCTTCGACCCCCTCGGACCGGGCCGGGCGTTCCCAGTGTTATACGAGCTCGGCGGTCGGGAATCCACCCCTCGCGCGGCGCCCAGGGCCCCGACCGTCTACCACCGCATCCACGTGGCCGCCCAGGTGAGCCCTCCGCCGAAGGCGACCATCACCACGTCCATGCCGGGCTGAATCGCGCCCGTGCGTACGGCCTCGTCCAGGGCGATCGGGATGCTCGCCGCGGAGGTATTGCCGTACCGGTCGATGTCCACGTACACGCGATCCATGGTGATGCCCAGCCGCTGGGCGCTGGCCTCCATGATGCGCGTGTTCATCTGGTGGGGAATATACAGGTCCACGGCCTCGGGCGCGAGGTCATTGCGCCGCAGGAGTTCCCGGACCACCTCCACGATGTGCGTGACCGCGAGCTTGTACACGGCTCGTCCCTGGATCTTCATGTAGTGCTGCCGTGCGGCCACGCTCTCGGCCGTGGCCGGGCACAGGGAGCCCCCGCCGGGCAGGCGCAAGAGGTCCGCGTACTGCCCGTCGGCGCCCGAGACCGTGTCCAGGAGCCCCTGGTCCGCCTTCTCGCTCGGGCCCACGATCACGGCCCCCGCGCCGTCGCCGAAGAGCACGCAGCTGGCCCGGTCCTCGTAGTCGGTGATGCGGCTGAGGATCTCCGCGCCCAACACCAGGATGTGGCGATGCGTGCCGGCACGGACCATGTGGCCGGCCAGGTCGAGCGCGTACAGGAATCCGCTGCACGCGGCCCCGAGGTCAAAGGCGGGAATCGCGCGCGCACCGAGCTTGGTCTGCAGCATGCAGGCGGTGGAGGGGAAGGCCATGTCCGGGCTGATGGTGCCCACGATCATCATGTCGAGGTCCGTGGCCGACAGGCCGGCCGCCTCCAGGGCCGCGCGGGAGGCGTGCAGGGCGAGGTCGCTGGTGGCCTCTTCGGGCGCGGCGATGCGCCGCTCGGAGATGCCGGTCCGCGTGGTGATCCATTCGTCGCTCGTGTCCACCAACTGCTCGAGATCTTGGTTGGTCAGGCGCCGCTGTGGCACGTAGTGGCCCGTTCCAAGGATGCGCGCCCTCGTGGGTGTCGTGTTCATCGTGGTGTCCTGCAAACGGCCTCTTGTCGGAGGGGTCCGCACGCCACGCCCTACGCCCCTTGGGTCTGCGACGCCATCTCAGGAGCGGCCTCGAGGCTCTCGTGAATGTATTGGTTGAGCTTCTCGGCCACCGATTCGTGCGCGACCTGGAGCGCGTTGCGCACCGCGGTCGGATTGCTGCGCCCGTGCCCGATAATGCAGATGCCGTTGACCCCGAGCAAGGGGGCGCCGCCGTACTGGTCCCAATTGGCCTTGCGCTTGAGTTCCATGAGCGCCGGCCGGGCGAGCAGCGCGCCCAGGCGGCTGATCCAGGAGCGCCGGATGGCGTCGCCGATCAGATCGGCGAGCGCGCTGGCGATCTGTTCGCTGGCCTTCAGCAACGCGTTGCCCACGAACCCGTCGCACACGACCACCTCGCAGACGCCGCTGTAGATGTCCCCGCCCTCCACGTTGCCCACGAAGTTGATGGGCGCCTGCCGCAGCAGGGCGTGGGCCTCTTTGAGGATCTCGCTGCCCTTGGCCTCCTCTTCGCCCACGTTCAACAGGCCCACGCGCGGGTTCTTCTCTCCGAGCACGAGCTTGCTGTAGGCCGAGGCCATCACGCCGTACGCGTAGAGGTGCTTGGGCTTTGCGTTCACGTTTGCGCCCATGTCGATGACCACGCACGCGCCGCGCTTGCTGGGCATGGGCACGGCGATCCCGGCGCGATGCACGCCCTCCAGGTGCTTGAGGCCCAGGCGCGTGGCGGCCACCGCGGCCATGGTGTTCCCGAGCGCCACCATGCCGTCGGCCTCGCGGTCGTGCACGAGGCCAACCGTGCGGGCGATGGAGCTGTTGCGCTTCTCGCGCAAGGCGCTCAGTTTGTCGTCCATCTCGATGACTTCGTCGGCGTGCACGATCCGGATGCGCTCGTTCCGATCGAGACCCGTCTGCGCCACGCCGCGCTCGAGGTCGTCCTGGCGGCCCACCAGCAGGATTTCGGTGTCCGGATCCTTGCGCACGTACTCACAGACACCCTCGAGGATGGTCAGAGGGCCATGGTCGGTGCCCATGGCGTCGATGGCGAGGCGCATGGTAAGGACTGAGGCTCCCTTTCCCCGGCGAGAGGGCGGCTGCGGCCTTTGGGCGGGCCCGCAAGTCCCCTCAGAGACGAACTGCCCCCTGCCTCAGCGCGCGAAGGTGGCTGCGCGGACCGAGTCGCCGTGCATACAAGGTGTTAGAATCCCTCGACTTCGATTTTCTTGACGTCAGCGTAATGCCCGCAATTCGCGCACACCCTGTGGGGCCGCTTGATCTGATTGCAGCGGCCACAGCGAGCGAATCCGGTCGGCTGCAGGGCGTGGTGCGATCTGCGCCGGTCGCGGCGAGCCTTGGAGGTCTTGCGCTTTGGAACAGCCATATCGTCCGCCTCGATCCTACCTTATCTGAATTGGCCCCGGCCGCCCAACGCGCTCCCACCGGCTGTTGGGGCACGGCCAAGGCATGACGGAAGCGATAGAACTGTACCGAGAGGACGGCTTGCGTCAAGGGTTTTTTCCGCCGCACCGGCCGCCTCCATGCCGATGGGGCGGGGCGCCTCTGCCCGGCGACGCCGAGATCGGCCACGCAACACCGAAGCCCGAGTGCGGCCGTCCTTGCGTGTATGGAGGGCCCCTGGGGACCGCTACCCCACCCCAGCCCTGCTCAAGGCAACGCCCAGCACCGACACAAGTCCTGACTCAGTCGCCCTGGCCGGCCACCAGCCAGCGGCCCCCTGAGGCGAGGGCCGGCAAGGGGCATCGGGCGGATCGGTGGTGTGGAAGTGCCCGGGTCCGCCGGGGCCTGACCATCGATTCTCACCCTTGCGCAAGAGCGTGCGCAGGCCAGGCCCACGGCCAACGACCGGAAGGGCCCTGGCCCCCGCGGCCACCTGCAATCTGGTTGACGGCCTCGCTGGGCCGTGCTAGCTTTGGCCGTACTTTGGTTGGGCCTCTGGCCGGGAGGAGGATTCGCGGTGCTGCCCCGGGTCGACCTTTGCGGACATCCTGTCAGCCGGCTCATCTGCGGTGGGAACCCGCTCAGCGGGACTTCTCACGTGTCTGCCGACCTGGACCGCGAGATGATCGAATACTACACCATGCCGAGGCTGCAGGCTTTGCTTGACGAGTGTTGGACCCACGGCATCAACACGCTCCAGTCTCGCGGCGATCGCCACCAAATGCGAATGTATCTCGAGCATCGCCTGAACGGCGGCAGAATGCAGTGGATCGCGCAGACAGCGTCCGAGTTCAAGAGCATCTTCGCGAACATCGCCGAGATCGCACGATATGGCGCCATGGCCATCTATCATCACGGTACGCATGTGGACAACAGTTGGCACGGCGGCAAGATCGACGAGGTTCGTGACTTTGTGAAGGCCATTCATGATCAGGGCCTGCCGGCGGGAATCGGCACCCATATCCCGCGCGTCGTCGAGTACGCGGAAGAGAAGGGATGGGAGACCGACTTCTATATGTGCTGCTTCTACAATCTGGCGCGGGGATACAAGAGCGCCCCTGCGACGGAACAGAATGCTTACGCCGAAGATCGTTTCCCGTCCGAGGACCCCGTGCGCATGACGGCCACGATGCGCCGGGTGGACAAGCCCTGCATCGGATTCAAGATCATGGCGGCAAGCCGGAATTGCACCACGCTCCGGGCAACCGAGCAAGCATTCCGTTTCGCACTCGAGAACATCAAGCCCATCGATCTCGTCGACGTGGGCATGTTCCAGAAGCACAAGAACCAGGCGGAAGAAAACGCCCGATTGGTGCGAGAGATTCTGTCGGGCGGCGCGCAGGAGCCAGACAAGGAACCGGACGCGGCCGGGGCGTGACGGCAGGCGCAAGAGCGCTCTCGCTTCTTCCCCCATGGGCACGGTTTCCGCTGGACATCCTGCCCGTGTTACCTCGACGACGAAACGGCAACGGTTCGACGGATCCGAGCAGAGCGGACAGAGGTCCCCTTTCGGCCTGCGGCGCTGGGACCTTGCGTCGAGGCCGTTGACGCGAAAGAGGAGGCCATCGTGACCCCGAAAGAGCGCCTGCTGACCGCGGCGGCGTTCCGCGAGCCGGACCGCGTGCCCATCGAGCTCGTGATCGGCGCCAAGGCGCGCGAGCTGCCCGAGACCCGCAGGATCGTGGAGTTCATCGACAACGGGGCGGACAACTTCCTGGGCGTGCCCGGCGCGGACTGGGGGTTCTTCGGCCTGTCGAGCGAGTCCAGCACGGAGGTCATCGAAGAGGTCCCCAACGAGTATCGCCGCGTGCGGCGCGTGCAGGAGACCGAAGCCGGCCCGTTCCACGCCGTGACCAAGCACCCCTATCCGAATGTGGACTCCTCGGACTATCACTGGGAGCGACGCTACATCCACACCCTGGAGGACATGGACAGGCTGGCGAGCGCGGCCAGGACCGTGCGCCCGGTGCTGGCGGACAAGCACCGCGAAGCGGTCGCGCGCGTGGGCGAGCGGGGCGTGCCCCTGATGGGCCTGGCGCACCCCTTGGGGCGGCTCGTGCGCCGGGCGAACATGGAAGAGGTCTACGTCTGGCTCATCGAAGAGCCCGCCATCATGCACCGGTTCCTGGAGTCAGCAAATACCCAGATCCGGGATACCGTCCTCGCCATGGGACGGGCGGGGGTGAGTGGCTGGTTCGGCACCACGGCCCACGAGATGCTCATCCTGCCGTGGATGGGCCGCCGCCGGTTCGACGAGTTCGTGTTCCCCTACGACAAGCTGGTCAACGACGCGGTGCACAGGATCGGGGGCAAGAACCGCAGCCACTGCCACGGCAACGCCCTCCAGTTCCTGGAGCGCATGAGCGAGATGGGCGTGGACGCGACCGAACCGCTGGAACCGCCGCCCTTCGGCGACGTGGACCTGGCCGAGGCCAAGCGCCGCGTGGGCGACAGGATGCTGCTCTCGGGCAACGTTCCCTCCCAGGAGTTCGTGCGCATGAGCCGACGCGAGGTCCGCGACTGGGTGCGCGCGGCCATGGCCGCGGCCGCGCCCGACGGGGGCTTTGCCCTGCGCACGACCGGAGGCCACGCGAACGTGAGCCCGGACCTCGACCGGACAGAGCTGCGCAAGGTGGTCGACAACGTGGAGGCCTATATCGAGGCCGGCCTCGCGTACGGCGCCTACCCGATTGGGGGGTGAGGGGGGCATGAAAGGCGAGTAGGCGACACCAGCCGGGCCCTGCGTACGCGAAGCCGGGCGGTTGAATCCATAGGCGGCCGAGGCCGTGGTTGTCTCGCTCACTCTCAGCTGCGGCTCAGCACTCTATCCTTGTGTCGTGACTGCAGAACCCTTGCGTACTTCCTTTCGGTCGGCCGAACGGGACCAAAGTCGGTATAGGAGGCGCCTCAGCTTCTTGCCGGCCTTGGCGAGC
>CAZOBJ010000049.1:0-23252 GCA_964577825.1 uncultured Planctomycetales bacterium | reverse complement strand
TCGCCGCGCGTCTGCCCGCCGAGTACAAGCAGCACGGCCGCACGGGCAAGTGGATTCTACGACGCGCGGTTGCAGACCTCGTGCCGCCGTCCATTCTCAACCGCCCCAAGACCGGGTTCGGCGTGCCTTTACGCGCATGGCTGCATGGCCCGTTGCGTTCGCTCGTGGACCAGGCGCTCTCCGTAGAGAGCCTGCTCGCGCGAGGCCTCTTCGCCCCGGAGGCGGTCCAGAACTTGCTCGCGCGCGACCGAGCCGGCCGGGTGGACGCGGCCTATCCATTGTTCGCGCTCGTGTGCATCGAGCTGTGGTGCCGGCTCTTCCTGGACCCGAGCGCGCCGTCGCCTCCCGGGCCCCTTGGGCTGGAGGCACGCGATCATGTCTAGCCGCAAGCGCTCACGCGTCTGGCTGTACTTGTGTGTCTTGCTCGTGTGTGCTTGGGTGGTTCGCGGTGCGCGGCTCCTGGAGAAGGAGTTCGACCGCCTGCACCTGTCCGCAACAGGTGGGCTTTCACGCGAAGCGCGGTGGGCGTACTTCCTCGAACGCCGCTTGCCCGGCTCGCTTGACGAGGACTACTTCCGCCTTCTGCGCGTGACTCGAGACCATGTGCGCGATCCGGATACCCGCTACACCATGCGCGCATCCACCGGCCTCTCGCCGCTGGCCCGGTCGATCGTCGAGGAAGGCTATACCCTGTACTGGCTTTTCCCCGCTCGCAGGACCGTGGACTCGGCCGCCGCGGACGTGCATTTGCGCTACCGTTGCCCTGCCCCTTCCGACGCACGCATCCTGGAGACCGTCCGCGGACCCATGCCGAGCTTCGTGGCGCAAGGGGGCACCCCGTGATTCCCGCGGCCTTTGTCGTGTACGCGCTGTACGTGCACTTGGCCGGGCTCGCGGTCCTGGGTCTGGTGCGTACCTCGCTCCTTCCCGAGAGCAGGATCGGCCGCCTAGGCCTTGCCGGATCCGTGGGAATGGGTGTGGTGTATCTCGCGTGCATCGGGCAACTGGCTCTGGGCCGGCCCGTGCGCCTGTGGGTCCTGTTTACGCTCCTGGCCGTGCTGACAGGATGGCACGCCTGGCGCGCACGCCGGGAGTCGAGCGACCACACGCCAGCGAAGCCGCCGCCCCTTGAGCGCGCCCCCCGGCACTGGTACCAGGTCGTCCTGCTTGTGGGACTGGTCGTGTCTGCCGGACTCATGACCTTCGCCGCTCTGTGGTGGCCGGTCACCGCGCAGGACGCTTGGGCCCAGTGGGCGGGAAACGCCAAGTTTCTCTTCTTCCATGGTCCAGCCGACGCGACCTACTTCAGGTCGGTGAATCACGCCAGCTACCCTCTCTTTGTAATGCTCAACGAGGTCGTCCTTTGCCGTCTCGTGGGCCACTGGGACGAGTTCCTGTGCACCGCGTGGGCTGCGGTCCTGGTCGTGGACTTCCTTCTCGTTCTGTACGCGATCGGGCGCGCGTGGGCCGGACGCACCGCGGGTCTGGCGGCCGCGTTCATCACCGCGTGCATCCCCCTGTTCCTGCAAGCAGGCCTCGACGCCACGGCCGAGGCGCCCATGGCGGTGTTCGTGGCTCTGGCAGCCTTCGCCACCTTGCACGCGAGAGAGACGGCTCGCCCGCGCGAGGACCTCGTAGCCGGATTCCTCGCGGGCATGCTCCTCGTCGTGAAGAGCGAGGCGATCGTGGCCGTCGCCCTTCTGGTGCTTCTCCGCTTGTGGCCTTGGGGCGCCGGGCCCCGGCACGGATATACCCGCCGTCTAGTTTGGCTTTTGCCCGTGGCCGCATTCTGGCTGCCCTGGATGTGGCTCAAGCACACGGGCGCGAGCGCCGACTCCCGGCTCGACGGGTTCGCCCTGGCGCCCCTCGCGCACCTCGACACATGGGCGCAGGTCCTGCGCACCTGGGCTGCCGCGCTCGCGCCGCACACCGGGGCGGACCTGCCCCGCTGGTTCTGGCGAGCGACCGGACTGCTCGGCCCGACCTTCGCCGCCGCCGCAGTCTACTGGATCACGGAGAACAGGTCCGACGCATGGAGCCGCGCGATTCTCCTGCTCATGACGGGCGTGGCCGTCCTGTACGCGGCCGGGGCGTACGCCACAGGCTGGGGCACGGAATACCCGCGTCTGTTGACGCATCTGTCCGGGCTCGTACCATTGTTCGCATTGCGACAGGTGCGCGCGTGGCGCGAGGGAGCCCGATGAGGCAACTCTTTCACGATCTTCGCACTGGCGAGCTGCGCCTCGCGGAACAACCCGCGCCCGCGCCGGGTCCGCGGCAGGTTCTCATGGCTACGCACGTGAGCCTCATCAGTCCCGGCACGGAGCGCATGCTCCTCGAGTTCGGCCGATCCGGTCTCCTCGGCAAAGCGCGGCGACAGCCAGCGCGCGTCCGCCAGGTCCTGGACAAGGTGCGCACCGACGGGCTTGTATCGACCTGGGAGGCCGTGCGCGGCCGATTGGCCGAGCCTTTGCCCCTGGGATATGCCAGTGCGGGGCACGTGCTGTCGATCGGCGACGAGGTCACGGAGCTGCGCTCCGGAGACCGCGTGGTGGCCACGGGTCCGCATGCCGAGGCCGCGTGCGTCGCCCAGACCCTGTGCGCCCCCGTTCCCGACCAGGTGTCCGACCTGCACGCTCCCTTTGCCGTGCTCGGCGCAGTGGCACTTCAGGGGCTGCGCCTCGCCCGTCCCGCGCTCGGCGAGGCGGTTGCGGTCACCGGTCTCGGGCTCATCGGTTTGCTGGCCGTCCAGCTTCTACGCGCGCAGGGCTGCCATGTGCTGGGCGTGGACATGGTCGAGAGCCGCCTTGCCCTTGCGCGGCAGTTCGGCGCGCAGACCGTGAACCTGGCCGCCGGGGAGGACCCGATCGCCCGCGCCCGCGAGTTCGCCGAAGACGGCCGCGGACTCGACGGCGTGCTCGTCTGCACGGCCACGGACGCGAGCGGCCCGGTGCGCCAGGCCGCACACATGTGCCGCCGTCGCGGGCGGATCGTGCTGGTGGGTACGAGCGACCTCCACCTGGACCGTCGCCCCTTCTACGACAAGGAACTCTCCTTCCAGGTAAGCTGCGCCTATGGACCGGGCCGCTATGACCCCAGCTATGAAGCCGGGCACGACTACCCGCCCGGGCTCGTGCGCTGGACCGCGCAGCGCAACATCCAGACCGTGCTGGACCTGCTCGCCTCCGGCCGCCTGGACGTGGCGCCTCTGCTCACCCACCGCATTCCCTTTCTCCAAGCCCCGCGCGCCTATGATCTGCTGCGCGACCCCGGCGCGCTCGGCGTTGTGTTCGAATACGGGCCGGAAAAGCCACCCGACCAGCCCCCGGCCCGGACGGTGGAGGTCTCGACGCCCCCCTCGCGTCCCGCTCGGACAGAGCCGCAGCACCCGGTGGTGTGCGGGGTTATCGGCGCGGGCGCACACGCCCGCCGCGTTCTCCTGCCTGCACTCCTGCGGGGGGGCGGCCAAATACGTGTGGTCGCGAGCCGCGGGGGCGCCAGCGCGGCCCAGGCTGCGCATGTGGTCGGTGCAGAACGCTCGACAACCGACCCCGACGTGGTGCTCGGCGACCCAGAGGTGCGGGCGGTCGTCATCGCCACCCGGCACGACACGCACGCGGACTACGTTTGCCGTGCGCTGCGCGCCGGCAAGCACGTGTTTGTGGAAAAGCCGTTGTGCCTGCACCTGCATGAGGTGGACGCGGTCAGCGAGGCGCTGGATGCGCATGCTCCGGACCATCGCCCAGTGCTCATGGTCGGGTACAATCGCCGGTTCGCGCCGTGCGCAGTGCGTATGCGCGAGCTCCTCGACCGTGTCTCCGGCCCGAAGACGCTTGTCGTGACCGTGAACGCAGGCAGTCTGTCGGCCGATCATTGGACGCGCGACCCGAACGCAGGCGGCGGCAGGCTGCTGGGCGAGGGGTGCCATTTCCTGGATCTCTTGCGATTCCTCACAGGTGCGCATGCGACGACCTGGCATGTCGAGGGTCCGCGTCCCAGCGCGGTGCGTCCGGCCTGCGACGACAGCGCGGTCGTGACCTTGCGCTTCGCGGACGGGTCGGTCGGCACGCTTCTGTATCTGGCGGACGGCCACCGTAGATTCCCCAAGGAGCGGATAGAGGTGTTCGGCGCGAGTCGCGTGCTTATTCTCGACAATTGGCGCCGCCTGTACGGGTATGGCTGGGGCCGCGCGGTCAACGTGCGCCTGTGGAGACAGGACAAGGGCCACGCCCGCTGCATCCAGGCCTTCGTGGAGGCGGTCCGCGCGGGCGGGCCTCCGCAGATTCCAATCTCCGAGATCTTCGAGGTGGCTCGTCTTGCCATCGACGTGGCGAGCGTGCGCTGAATGGCGACACCAATCCACAGCAAAGGGGCTTGCTGATGTCGTGGTCGCGCTGGTTCCATACCGTTCGTCACCTGCGGGCACAGCAGATCGCGGGTCGGCTGCGACGCTACTACGTGCGCGAGTCCCTGGATCTGCATCCCGCGCCGCCCCTACGCCCCATCGACAGCGGACGGTGGAGCGCACCGTTGCCCAGGCCCGCGTCACTCCTGGGACCGGTGACCTTCCGATTTCTCCATTGCACGCGAGACCTCGCGAGCGCCAACGCGTGGAACGACGCGAGCTGCGGCCGCCTGTGGCTCTATCACATGCATTACCTCGACGACCTGCGTGCGCAAGACGCTGAAGAGCGCCTCGCCTGGCAGGAGGGCCTGATCGATCGATGGATTCGCGAGAACCCGCCCTTGCGCGGCGCCGGTTGGGAGCCGTATCCCACGAGCCGCCGCATCGTGAATTGGATCGTGTGGCACCTTGGCCCCGGGGCCCTGAGCAACAACGCGGTCCACAGCCTGGCCGCGCAGGCTCGCCACCTTGCGCACAACCTGGAAACCGACCTCCTGGGCAACCACCTACTCGCCAACGCCACGGCGCTATTCTTTGCCGGAATCTTCTTCGCAGGTCCGGAAGCCGCCCGATGGGAGCAGCTTGGGCGCGCCCTGCTCACGCGGGAGCTTCACGAGCAAGTGCTCCCGGACGGCGGCCACGTGGAGCGCAGCCCCATGTACCACGCCTTGGTGCTCGAAGACCTGCTTGATGTCCTCAACCTGTGCGCAGCGGCGAATCGCACAGCCGAGAAACCGTGGTCGGATGCGACCCGGCGGATGCTCGACTGGTTGGCCGTGCTTACCCACCCGGACGGCGGCTATGCGCTTTTCAACGACGCTGCCCTCGACGGCGCACGCCAGGTGGGCGCGCTATATGATTACGCCAGTCGACTGGGGCTGGACGTAGCCCGGCGGCCTGTCGGACCGGGCCTTGTGCATCTGCGCGCAACCGGATACCTGCGCCTGGAGGCTGGCCCCCTCGTAGCCTTGCTGGATGCCGCGCCCCTGGGTCCTGACTACCAGCCGGGGCACGGCCACGCGGACACCTTGACCTTCGAGGCGTCGCTGTGGGGTGTGCGCACCATTGTGGACACGGGAACATCCCTGTATGCGGAGGGCCCCGAGCGCCTGCGCCAGCGGGGCACGCCCGCCCACAACACCGTGATCATGGACGAAGCCGATTCCTCGGAGCTCTGGAAGAGCTTCCGAGTGGCCCGCCGCGCGCGCGTCGTTGAGTGCACGACCAGCGCGCAACAAGAAGAGATTCTTGTCCATGCAACCCACGACGGATACGCGCGCCTGCCGGGTGTGGGACTGCACGGGCGCACTTGGCGCCTCGTGGACGGCGGCCTCCACATTATCGACGCAATCCAAGGCTCGGGCCGTCACACGGTCGAGATTCCTTTCCACCTGCATCCGGACATACGAGTCGAACAGGCGGACGAAGGACGCTTCGAGATCTCTCACGAGGATCGAGGTCTTCTTGCCATCCTCGTGCTGGATGACGGACTGAGCGCAACGATCGAAGCCACTACGTACCACGACGAGTTGGGCGTGACCCGCGCCACGTTCAAGGTGGTCGGCCTGTACATCGGCGACCTGCCCGCTCGGTTCACCTGTACGCTCCATCCGCACACGGTTGCGACCAAGGGAGCCGCTCGCGGAGGGCAGACCTGATGCACATCCTCTTCCTCACGGAAAACTTCCCGCCGGAGGTAAACGCTGCCGCGAGCCGCGTGTACGAGCGCGCCTGCTACTGGGTCCGATGGGGGCATCGTGTGACGATCGTCACTTGCGCGCCGAATTTTCCCACCGGCCGCCTGTTTGAGGGTTACAGGAACCGATGGCGCCAGGTCGAGGACGTCGACGGCATCCGCGTCGTGCGGGTGAAGACCTACATGAGCCCCAACGCAGGGACCGTGCGCCGTGCCCTCGACTTTCTGTCATTCATGTGCATGAGCAGCATAATGAGCCTATTCGAGGCGCGGCCCGACGTGGTCGTGGCCACGAGCCCCCAGTTCTTCGCGGCCGTGGCAGGATGGCTGGTGGGGGCCCTGCGCAGGCGGCCCTTTGTGTTTGAGTTGGGCGACCTGTGGCCCGCCAGCATCGTTGCCGTGGGCGCCATGCGCGAGAACGTGCTGCTCCGGTGCATGGAGCGCTTGGAGCGGTTCCTGTACAGGCGCTCGGCTGCAGTCGTGGCCCTAACCCACGCGTTCAAGGATGACCTGGTGCGCCGGGGGATCGACCCGAACAAGATCGCGGTCGTGCGCAACGGCGTCGACCTGCCCCGATACGGCCCTCGGCCGCGCGACCCACAGCTCGCACGCACCTGGGGCTTGGCGGGCAAGTTCGTGATTGGCTACATCGGAACGCTCGGCATGGCCCACGGGCTCGACCGAGCGCTCGACGCGGCGGACCGGCTTCGCGCGTACGATGACATCCGCTTCCTGTTCGTGGGCCCGGGAGCCGCTCGCGAGAACTTGATCGCCGAAGCCGAGCGCCGAGGGCTTGACAACGTCGTGTTCGCCCCGCGCCGGCCCAAGGAACGCATCCCGGACTTCTGGGCCTTGTGCGACGTGGCGCTCGTACACCTGAAGGACGCCCCCGTGTTCGCGTCTGTGATCCCGAGCAAGTTGTTCGAGGCCATGGCCATGGGCCTGCCCATTCTGTTGGCCGCGCCTCCGGGCGAGGCCACGCGCATCGTGGGTGCGGAGTCGGCCGGCCTGTGCCTGCCGCCGGCGGATCCGGCGGCCCTTGCCGACGCGGTGCTACGGCTACATGGAGACCAGCCGCTGCGCAAATCCCTCGCCGCCGCCGGCCTTGCCGCCGCACCCCGCCACAGCCGCGAGCGCCAGGCCCGAGACATGCTCGCCGTGCTGCAACGCGTCGTCGAGGGTCGCGGCAGTGAGGCCGCCGAGGCTGTTCTCCAATGAGCACTGTACTCGTAACCGGAGCGAACGGATTCATTGGCCGAGCGCTCTGTCCCGTGCTCACGCAGGCTGGTCATACCGTGCGCGCTGCCGTGCGTACACCCGAGCGAATCGACCATTTGCCCTCTGACGCGACCGGCCAAATGGCCCCCGTTGTTGTGGGGGACCTCGGCCCGGACACGGATTGGCGCGCGCCCCTGGCCGGAGCAGACGCGGTTGTGCACCTCGCTGCGCGCGTGCATCGCACGGGACGCAGGGCGGCGCACGAAGAGGATATCTTCCGGTGTGTCAACGTAGGCGCGACCGAGGCCCTGGCTCAGGCCGCCGCGCGGGCCGGAGTCAGCCGCTTTGTGTTCCTGAGCACGGTGAAAGTGCACGGAGAATCCAGTCCGGCCCGACCCTTGCGTGAAGACGACCCGGCTGCGCCGTCGGACCCGTATGCGCGCAGCAAGTGGCGCGCCGAGCAGTCCCTGGCAACACTCGCCGAGCAATCCGACCTTCCTGTGACCATCCTGCGTCCGGCGCTCGTGTGCGGACCCGGAGCAAAGGGGAACCTGCTACGCGCCCTACGCTGGCTTGCGCGCGGTCGGCCGGTGCCGGTGTGCGTGCCTCCGGGCAAGCGGAGCCTGGCGGGCCTTAGCAACTTGGTGGGTCTGATCCGCGTAAGCCTCGATCATCCTGGAGCCACAAGCCGCACCTTCCTCGTGGCCGACGACCCGCCCATGAGCCCCCAGGCATTGTTCACCCGCATGTCGGCCGAGCTGGGGGTGCACCCGCGGCTCCTCCCTCTGCCCAAGGGCCTTCTCCGGCTGGCCGCGAGCATCGTGCGCCGCCGTGGCCTTGCGGACCGGTTATGCGGATCGCTTCAGGTCGATGCGCACCAGGTACGTTCCGTGCTCGGATGGCAGCCCCGGCTCTCCCTGGACGCGGAGATTGCGCGCATGGCACAATGGTATCGAGGCAGCCAGACAGTCGCGGAGGCACCTCATTGAGCACGCTACCGATCCTCCTGGCGGTGGCGTTCGTCGCCTCGGCCGGTCTGACCGGACTCATGCGCCGTTACGCCCTCTCGCACAGGCTGGTCGACCGGCCCGGACGGCGCAGCTCGCACGACGCGCCAACGCCGCGCGGCGGGGGTCTAGCCATTGCCACGACCGTGCTGGCCGGCCTGTGCGTGTTGCGTTGGTCCGGCATGTTGGGCACGGACCTGTTCGCGGCACTGCTGGGCGGCGGTCTGCTCGTGGCGGGCGTGGGCCTGTGGGACGATCACAGAGACCTGGCCCCGCGCTGGCGGCTTGTCGCGCACTTCCTGGCCGCAGCCTGGGGTCTCTTTTGGCTCGGAGGCATGCCGGCCTTGACGCTGGGCGACCTGGGCCTGGACTGCGGTCTCGGCGGCGACCTGCTGGCTCTGATCGGGCTCGTATGGGCCATCAACCTGTACAACTTCATGGATGGCATCGACGCGCTGGCTGCGGCCGAGGCCGTGTTCGCGTCCCTGGCGGCCGCGGGGCTGTTGGCTCTCTCCGGCGACAACCCCGCGGCTGGCGTATGTTGTCTCGTGGGCGTGTCGTCTCTCGGGTTCCTGTTGTGGAACCGCCCGCCCGCGAGCATCTTCATGGGCGACGTGGGCAGCGGGTTTCTCGGGTTCGTGTTCGGCGTGCTGGCGCTGGCCACCATGCGCGTCCGGCCCCTGAACGCACCTCGCGCCACGCTATGGATGTGGCTCGTGCTCCTGGCCGTGTTTGTGGCGGATGCTACGGCCACGCTCCTGCGGCGGGCGCTCGCGGGTCAGCGGCTCGCCATCGCGCACCGCACGCACGCCTACCAACACCTCGCGAGCCGATGGGGCCACCTGCGCACCACGGTCGCCATCAGCGCGCTCAACGTGCTCGTCCTCGCCCCGCTCGCGGTCCTGGCCTGGCGGTGGCCCGCGGCCAGCTGGGCCGTGGGGCTGGCCGCATTGGCGGGGCTGGGAACCGGCGCGATGGCGCTGGGGGCCGGACGCCAGCGGTCCGGCAGCGAACAACCTTGACGCGCTGAGCCCGCCTGCCTACGCTTATTCCCGGCGCGCTTCTCGGAGTACCTTGTCGCTGCCGCGCGTCGTACACAGGACTCTGAATGACTGTCACCTGGATGCGTAACCTGTTGATTCGTCGGGTCGTCTTGTTCCTCGCCGACGTGGCCATCGTCACCGTCGCGTATGCGTTCGCGTACTGGCTGCGGCTGGACATGCATGCCAGGCTCTCCTTTGCCGATTATGCGGAAACGTTCTGGCGCACCCTTCCCCTGCTCCTGGTCATCCGCTTCGCGTGCGGCCTGGTGGCGCGCCAATATACCTGGGCGTTCCGCCTGGCCAGCCTGCCCGAGGCGGCCGGTCTCGCCAAGGCCGTGGCCGCGGGTACACTGCTCTTCTACCTCGCCCGACACGGCCTCTGGCAGATGGCCGAGTTCACGATCCCAGTGCCGCCGCGGTCGGTGTATGCGATCGAGTTTCTGGTCACCCTGCTCGGATTCACGCTTCTCCGTTTCGGGCCGCGGTACCTGTACCAGCGGTATGCGCGCCGCTCCACGCGGCTGCTGGCCAACGGCGAGGCCCGGCTGCGCACCCTCATCTACGGCGCGGGGCACACCGGGGAGCTGATCCTGCGCGACATCCTTCGCACTCGCATCTATCCCTACCATGTGGTCGGATTCGTGGACGACAACCCGGCCAAGTGGAACACCTCGATCCACGGCCACCGCGTGTTCGGGCCCGCGACCGAGCTGCCGCGGCTGATACCGCGCCACCGCATCGACAAGCTGCTCGTGGCCATTCCGGACATCCCTGCGGCGCAATTGCGCACGGTCGTGGAGGTCTGTTCGGACCATCATGTGCGCTTCAAAGCCGTGCCTCGCATCGCGGACATGATGGCACGGGGCGACGCGCTCGGCATCACGCTCAAGGACTTGCAGCTCGAGGACTTGCTAGACCGCACTCCCGTGACCTTCGACCACAGCCGGATGGCCGAGTTCTTCGTGGATCGCACCATCTTGGTCACCGGAGCTGCGGGCTCCATTGGGAGCGAAATCTGCCGCCAAGTCGTACAGCAAGGTGCAACGCGCCTCGTCATCCTGGACATGAACGAGAACGACAGCTACCTCTTGAGCCTGGAACTCAAGCACTTGGCGCCGAACGTGGATGTGTGCGTGGAGATCGCGAACATCCGCGATGAAACGCGTCTGCGAATTCTCTGCGACCGCTATCAACCGCAGATCGTGTTTCACGCTGCCGCGCACAAGCACGTGCCCCTGGTCGAACGGGCCCCCGCGGAAGGACTGAAGAACAACGTGCTGGGCACCCTGTACGCGGCCCGCGCGGCACAGGCCGCGGGCGTGGAGCGGTTTGTGTTGATCAGCACGGACAAGGCGGTACGCCCGTCGAGCGTGATGGGCGCCACCAAGCGTCTGGCCGAGCTCGTGGTGCGCCACCTGGACCGGGCAGGCCGCACCCGCTTTCTGACCGTGCGCTTCGGGAACGTACTCGGATCAAGCGGCAGCCTCGTGCAGATCCTGCGCCGCCAGATCGAGCGCGGCGGGCCTGTGACCATCACGCATCCGAACATCACCCGGTACTTCATGACCATCCCCGAGGCCGTCGGCCTGGTGCTCGTGGCGGCGGTGCGAGCGGACGGGCCGCTGTGCGTGCTCGATATGGGCCAGCCCATGAAGGTCGACCGCCTGGCCCGGCAGATGATCAGCCTGGCGGGCCTCATCCCGGACAAAGACATCCCCATCGTATATATCGGCCTGCGTCCCGGAGAGAAGATGACCGAGGAGCTGTATACCACCACGGAACGCCAGCGGCCCAGCTCCCACCCGCGCATTCACCTTGCCGACTGCTCGGCCGGAATTGACCGCGTCGACCAGATGATCGTTGAGCTGCACAAGGCCTTGGAAGATGGAACCGCCCAGGCGGTCCGAGAGTTCCTCAAGCGATATGTGCCGGACTATCGGCCGTGGGAATCGGGCGACGCGTCTCGCCCACCGGATGCGACGCCCGCGGTCCGATCGACCCCCTCCTGAGGACCGTGCGTTGGATGCTCATCCGTCCTCGCGCTCTTTCACCAACATCGCGAACGAGTCCGAGCGAGGCGCTCTTCCCCGCGCCCGGACGGCGCTGGCCTGGGCCGCGTTCCTGTGCCTGAGCATTTTGCCGCTCTTGCCCGGACGGTCCGTGCTCGTGGATGCCGCGGCCGGAGTGGGCATTGTGCTCATTGCCTGGCGGACGCTGGCGACGCCCGAACGGCTTGCGGCCGATCGACTTCTGCACCTCGGGCTCGCGCTGTTCGCGGCCACTGTTTTCGTCAGTGTCTTCTATCCTGCGCTCGCCCAATTTCCGCACACGGTCACCCTTGCGAATGCGCTGCATGCGGCCTGGGCCACGGTGCGCGCAGCCGTGCTGGGAGGTCTCGCACTCATGCTGCTGCGCACGCGCAAGGACTGGACCGCGGCCGCCATGCTCCTGATATTCGCCGTGTTCGTGATCGTGCTGTGGGCGCCGCCGGATGCGTGGGTGCGTGCGCGGCTGCCGTACCTGGACGGTGGCGAGGCGCGCCTTGTGGGCACCAAGGGCACGGCGCACCGATTCGCAGTGCTCCTCTACTTCGGCAGCCTCCTCGCCTGGCTTCCCCTGTTGTGCAAACCGATCCGCACCACCGTGCTCCCCCGGTGGGCCGTGTGGACAGGTCGGTGCGGGGCGATCGCGCTCCCGGCCGCGCTTCTGCGCAAAGGCCTGCCCGCCACATCCGGCGCGGCGCAGGCCTTGATTGCCCTGACCGTTCTCCTCGCGGTCATAGGGCTGATGGTGTGGGAGGGGGTGGCTCGTGCGCCTCGTCGGCGATACTTGCTAAGCACCGTCACCTTCGTCCTGTGCGGGGCGAACCTGGCCCTTGCCGAGGGTCGGCTCCACTTGGCGCTGACGATCCTCGCCAGCGTGCTGTGCCTGGCGGTGGCATCCCGCGCGATGCGGCGCATGCTGCTGCCTTTGTGCGGTCTCATGGCGGCGGGCGCCCTGGTCGTGCTCTCGTTGCTGCCCCTTGGCTACATCGGGTCCAGCATGTGGTTCCGTGTGCAGATCTGGAAGGGCAGCGTCGCGCTATTTCAGGAGCATCCGATCCTGGGGGTCGGCTACGGCGCGGACAATTTCCGCCGCTCCTGGCAGCCGATGTTGCCCCCGCCCGGCGAGCCGCAACCATCTCCTCGCGCACGCCGACTCTTGTCAAAGCTCGACGCGCATCACGCGCACAATCTGTGGCTGGAGATCGCGGCCGAGCGCGGCATCGTCGGGCTCGTCGGGTTTCACGCCTTGTGGCTGGCGGCGCTCGTGCGGCTGGGGCGCCTACACCGGTCTCTGCCGCCGCCTGCCGGGCGCGTGGCCTTCCTCGGGCTCGTGACCGGGCTTCTGCTCGTTGCAGACGGGATGCTCAACCATCCCGTACAAGGGGCAGGCGAGACGTACCTCTGGCTCCTCGTAGGCATGGGCCTGGCCGCGGGCCATGGGCTGAATGCGGGACCGGTAGGCGAAGAGACACGCCAAGAGGCAACAGGCGGGCACCCGCCCTCGTACCGGCCGGACACGTCCGTCCGCTAGGGCTCCGGCGGAGGAGACCACATCAGCTCGAGCGGGTATTTCTCCGCGAGCGATTGCGTCAAGGCAGCCGTCTCTTCAGCGAGACGGCGTTCGTACAGCACGCTTCGGACCGATCGCCAGTCTCGAGGGTATCGGATCCGGTCGCAACGGACCAGGTGGTAGCCGTACGCGGTGGAAACGATGTCGCTGACCGTGCCCTCAGGCAAGTCAAACAGGGCCTCGGTCAACTCCGGCTCTATCGAACGGATCGGGCTGCGCGGCCGTTCGCTGCTGGGGCCGCGGATCATGTCCAGTCGATAGGCCTCCGGCGGCAACTCGCGCGCCAGGTACGCGTCGCGCGCCACGAACCCCAGGTCGCCGCCCTGCTGCGCCGTGATGGGACAATCCGAGTACTTCCGGGCCAGCTCCGCAAAGGCCTGCTGCGAGACCTTCGGAAAGTCCGCCTCGCTGCGAAGCAGCATGTGCGTGTCCGTAATGCGCTCTCGCGCTGCCTCACGCGCCTGCTCGGTCACTTCCCCGGGGTTGTAGGGGCGGTCTTCCACAAAGGGCTCCAGGATGTGTGCGCCGCGCACCAGCCGGAAGGTCTCTCGGTTCTGGTCGTAGTACTCGGCCAGGGCCTCGTCGGTGAGCTCGGGCGCCAGCAGACGCATGGCTGCCGCCTGCGCGCGCAGATCCAGGCTCCTCTTATACTCCTCGAGCGGCCGGCCCTGCGCGGAAAGAACCGTCTCAAGCGTGGGCACCGATCCGCGCGCGTTGCGACCTGCGCGGTTCAATTGGGCCCGGATGCGTGCAAGCGCTCGCTCGATGTCCTCGGGCCCGGGGGCGCGTCCCTGCTGCCTGGCGGTCAGCAGAAGCCGCTTCTGCGAAGCTATGCGCTCAATTTGATCTCGCAAGAAGTCCGGTGCGCCGCGCTCGACCAGAAACTGCACCACGTCGGCGGCCGTGCGGTCCACCCCGCCCACAGTCGCCGCAACGGGCTGGCGCGGACCGTAGTACTTGGGCGCGTACTCCTCGTCGAGCTCCCCGCCCAGTCGATTGATTTCGTCCTGCTGCACCGCCTCGCCCTCAGGGACCTGGTAGCGCACGCGGGCAATTCGCTCGTAGAGCATGGCGTCGCGCATCGCTGCTGAGACGCGATACCAAGTAAGGCCCCGTGCCTCCAGCTCTTCCATCAACGCGGCCCGCCCACCCGAACCTTGACCGCCGCTGCGGATCGCTTCGGCAACCGTACCCTGGTCGAGGTCGATGCCCAGTCGGTTAGCCTCCAGATCCAGCACCAGGCCGCGCAGAAAGGTGGGGCCGAATGTGCGTGACATCGGCGGCCTCAAGCACGCGTCCAGCAAGGCCTCGCGCAGATCCACCCGCGTGATCGTGACTCTGTCGAACC
Organism: uncultured Planctomycetales bacterium; assembly: GCA_964577825.1. Classification (GTDB taxonomy): domain Bacteria; phylum Planctomycetota; class SZUA-567; order SZUA-567; family JAFGNG01; genus CAZOBJ01. Next base: position 8,920 of record CAZOBJ010000049.1, on the reverse strand, counting down.
GAGCCACAACCTCCGGGAGGTCGGCGCCTTCGGACTGGCCGGCCGAGCTCGCCGTCGAAGGGAGCGCAACGGCCATCACAGCCAGCAGACCCAGGCGCAGCCAGGACGACGGGGCGCGCAGGTCCAACACGGTTCTGTATTCCTTTCGCATGCCTGCACCATACTGGAATCGCCCCGACAACGCAACCGTTGGCTCGGCCATTGACACGCCAGCGCACTGACGCTAGCCTACAGCGGCCCCAGCGCATGACCGATCACGGACTCGCGGGAACCCTTCATGTACGTACCCTACCTGGCCTGGCGATACACGGTTCGCCGACCGGTCAATCTCGTGGCTATCCTCACCATCGCGCTTTGCGTACTCGTCCAGATCGTGGTGATGGCCGTGCTCGACGGGATGCTGGACGACTATCGCCGCCGCATACGCGGACTGGGTGAACAGATCGCCCTCATCTTTCCAGCCGGAGCTAACGACGAACAGGCCTTTGATCAGGTCCGCAAGGCCCTCGAGGACCACTCGCCGATCATCGGGGTCGCTCCGGTGTTAGAGCGCTACGTGGTCCTGTTCCCACCCCACCGCGCTTGGCCGCAACCCGCGATTCTGCGCGGCATCGACCCGGCCGCCGAGGCGGCCCACGGGCGCCTCCCCGAGTACCTCCTCGACATCCGCCCGGGAGAGGCCGGCTGGTTTGGTCCGGGAGGCGCGCAAGAGGCCCCCGCCAGCGCCACCTCTCCGGAGACACAAACTGGGGACGATGAGCCCGGCATCTTGCTCGGGGACCGGCTTGCGGAGAGTCTCGGCCTGCAGCTGGGCAGGCAGGATCGCCTGCTCGTGCGGTATTACGATCCTCGTCGAGACCGCGTGGTCTCGCGCCGATTCCGATTGCTGAGTCGGTTTCGCAGCGGAATCTCCCACTTCGACAAGTACTACGCATACGTACGCCTTCCCGTGGCTCAGGAGGCCTTCGTCGCGGAAGGACAACAGCCTGTCACCTACGCTGCCGTGTGGCTCGACGACCCCACGCTGGCCGGCCCCGAACTGCACGCGGTCGCGCAAGAGGTACTCGCCAGCGCGCGACGCGCCACCGGCACCACGGGCTTTCGCACGATCACCGCCGAGGACGCGTGGGAGAGCGCGTTCCGGGCCATGGCCCACGAGAACGCGCTCATGGAGGTCGTGATGGCGCTCATCAGCCTGTCGAGCGGCTTCGCGATCTTTGCGATCGTCTACATGCTCGTGGCCGCGCGCGTGCGCGATCTGGGCGTCCTGCGCAGTCTGGGTGCAAGCCGTCGGGGCCTTGTGCTCATCTTCAGTCTGGCAGGGCTCATGATGGGGCTCTTCGGTGCGGCCGCCGGGGCGCTCGGGGGCGTGGCCCTGGCGCCGCACGTGAGCGCCGTGTGGGAGGCGTTCACCGGGCAACCCCTGTACCCGCCGCACCTGTTCGGCGTGGAAGAGCTGCCCGTTCGCATCGTGGCCTGGAAGGTCATCGCACGCAGCCTTGCCGCCGTGGCCCTGGCCGTGGGCGCGAGCCTGCCCCTGGCGCTATGGGCCGGCTGGCGTCCGCCGTTGGAGGCCCTGCGCCATGAGTGACGCTGACCGCACGGTGCTCGCCGCACAGGGCCTCACCCGCCGCTTCCGCGATGGAGAACGCGTGCTCAAGGTGCTCCAAGGCGTGGACCTGCGCGTACAGGCCGGTGAGACCGTAGGCATTATCGGCCGCAGCGGAACGGGCAAGAGCACCCTCTTGCACCTCCTCGGCCTGCTGGACCGCCCCACCGCAGGGACCATCCGGTTCCAGGGTCGGGACGTCGCGAAGCTCAGCGAGCGCCAGCGCAACCGGCTGCGCGGCCGCGAAATCGGGTTCGTGTTCCAGCACTATCACCTGCTTCCCGAGCTCAATGCCCTGGAGAACGTGCTGCTGCCCGCCCGCGTGGCCGGATTGTCACTCGCGCAGGCACGCGACCGCGTACGCCACCTGCTCGATGCGGCCGGGCTTGCCGACCGCATGCGTCACAAGCCGGGGGTGCTCAGCGGCGGCGAGCAGCAGCGCGTGGCCATCGCGCGCGCCCTCGTCAATCGACCTTCGGTCGTGCTCTGTGATGAGCCTACGGGCAACCTGGACACCCGCACGGCCTCCGGCGTGCTGGACATGCTGTTCGAGCTCGAGCGCGCTGAGCAGGGAACCCTCGTGGTGGTCACGCATGACGAGGCCGTGGCCAAGCGCGCGCAGCGGTGCCTGCATCTGGAGAACGGCCGGCTGCGCTGAGGTGGTTTGCCGGCGATCACTCACGGATTTTTTGCTGTACTCAGCGTGCGCTGGGACGGTAGAATCCTTGTGGTGTGGCCTGCGGGCGCCAATCGGCGAGGAGCACGGAGGGGTCATGGCGCGAACAGTGTACATCAACGGGCAGCTCGTGCCCGAAGACCAGGCCAAGGTCAGCGTGTTTGACCGAGGGCTCTTGTACGGCGATGGGGTCTTCGAGGGCATCCGTCTCTACCGCGGCAAGGCATTCCGCCTCGCCGAGCACATCCGGCGCCTGTTCGATTCGGCCCGATTCACCGCCCTGCCCATCCCGGTCGACGAGGCCGAGATGGCCCAGATTGTTGAGCGTACCTGCGAGGCGAACCGGATCGAAGACGGGTACGTCCGCCTGATCGTGACCCGCGGCGTCGGCGATCTGGGGCTCGACCCGCGCAAGGTCAAGGAACCCACGATCATCTGCATCGCCGATACGATCACCCTGTATCCCAAGGAGTTCTACGAAAAGGGATTGGCGCTGATCACCAGCGCGGTGCGCCGGTACCACCCCGAGAGTCTCAACGCCCAGGTGAAGAGCTGCAACTACCTCAACAACATCCTCGCCAAGCTGGAGGCCATTCGCGGCGGCACCATCGAGGCAGTGATGCTCAACCACCAGGGATACGTGGCCGAATGTACCGGTGACAACATCTTCCTCGTGGCCGACGGCGAGCTCAAGACCCCGGCCGCCAGCGCCGGCGCGCTCAAGGGCATCACCCGGGACGTGGTCATCCAGCTCGCCCAGGACATGGGCATGCCCGTACAAGAACCAGCGATCACCCGCTATGATCTGTACACGGCCGAGGAATGTTTTCTCACCGGCACAGCGGCGGAGATTGTGCCGGTGACTGAAATCGACGGTCGACCGATCGGCAGCGGCCAGCCCGGGCCGGTCACTCGGAAGCTGCTCGACGCCTTCCACCGGCTCGTGAACGGCGGCTGACCCTCCGGTCGCGTCGCGGGGAGGGACGGTCATGCCACGCCTTCGCATCAAGAACGGCCCGCACCGCGGGGAAACCGCCCAGATCAAGGACGAGTCCGTGGCCCTGGGCAGGGACCCCTCTTGCGGGCTCCAAATCCTGGATAAGGGCGCCAGTCGCCGACACGCGGAGGTCTTCCGCGTCGGTGAAATGTGCTTCATCCGCGACCTGGACAGCCGCAACGGCACCTTTGTGAACGACAGCCGGGTCGACGAGGAGCTCTTGCGCGAGGGCGACCGCATTCAGATCGGCGCGACCACCATCGTGTTCGAGGCGGTGGCCGAGGAAGAGGGAGAGAAGGTCGAGTTCTCCAACGACGTGGAAGAGGCCTTCGGCCAGACCCTCGCCCTGCGCCTGGAAGACCTCTCGCCCGCTCACGTGCCCTCCGGAGAGGGCGACGAGGCGCATGCCCAGCGCTTGCGCAGCCTGTATCGGCTCAGCCAGCTTCTTGCCGAAGAACGCAACCAGGACGCCCTGGTAAACAAGGTGCTCGAGTTCTGCGCCAAACAGATGGGCGCGGACGCCAGCTACCTGTTCGTGCCCGATCCGGAGAAGGGCAACATCGTTCCCCTCGGCACCTATCACAAGGGCGAGGCCAAGGGCGCCAAGGTCAGCCGCAGCATCATCCGCAGGGCCCTGCAGGAGCGCCGGGCCTTGCTCACGAGCGACGCGATGAAGGACAGCCGCTTCTCCGCGCGTGAGAGCATCGTGATGAAGCAGATCCACAGCGTGATCTGCGCCCCCTTGTCCACCACGGAAGGCGGCCTGGGTGGCGTGCTCTACGTCGCGGGCGAAAGCCCCCAGCAGACTCTGAGCGAGGATGACCTCGAGCTCGGGGCCGCCATGGCGCAGCTGATCGGCTTGGCCCTGGAGAACCTGCGCCGCGAGCGCGATCAGCGCGACACCCTGGTGGGCACCATCCGCACGCTTGTGCGCGCGAGCGAGATTCGCGACCCCACCACGCGCGGGCATTGCGAGCGCATTGCCACCTACGCCACGGGCATCGCCACGCAGATGCGGCTTCCGGACACCGAGCGCAACGACATCCAGCTCGCCGCGCTGCTTCATGACATCGGCCGCGTGGCCGAAGACGAGGGTGGGCTGACCGCCACCGGGGCGGACACGACCGGCATGACCGCCGAACAGAAGCGAGTCGCGGCCACCATGGACATCATCAAGGACATGACCTGCTCGGCCCAGGTCAAGGACGCTATTCGCCACCAGTACGAGCGTTACGACGGAAGCGGCCCCGAGGGGCTACAGGGCGACGCGATTCCCCTGGGCGCGCGAATCCTCGCGGTAGCGCGAGACTTTGACGCGCGCGTGAACCGCGTCAGCGAGAAGCGGCCCGAAGAGCTCATCCGCGACGCCATTGTGCACATCGGCAAGCTGGGCGGGGGCGCATTCGATCCGGACGTCGTCAAGGCGCTTCTGATGGCCCACCGTGGCGGTGTCCTGTACCAGCACCGTCCGCCGGGCACGGGCGAGGATATGGTCATCGACCCCCGGCAGGGCGGCGTGAAGAACATAGCCAAGGGGCGTCTCTAACTTCATCCGGAAGGAGAGCCGATGCTCGGATCGGAAGCGCGCGAGGCTGCGCTGCGTATCGTGCGTGAGAGCCTGCGCGCCACGCTGGCCGGCGAGGACTACACGCCGGAGGATCCGGGCCTGTCCGAGCTACACGCCAAGGGCGGCTGTTTTGTGACGCTGAAGACCGACGGCCGCCTGCGCGGGTGCCTGGGCTGCTTCACAAGCAACGAACCTCTGTACCGCACGCTCGCGCGCATGACCCGGGACAGCGCCACCAGCGACCCACGCTTCGCTCTGGACCGGCTCACGGTCCAGGACCTGCCCGATATCGAGCTGGAGATTTCCGTTCTCTCTCCCCTGGAACCCACGGACCAACCCATCCAGATCGAGCTGGGCAAGCACGGCATTTACGTGCAGGCGGGGCCTCGCAGCGGCTGCTTCCTTCCCCAGGTCGCCACTGAAACCGGGTGGACCGTGGAGGAGTTCTGGTCCTTCTGCTGCTCGCACAAGGCCGGGCTGCCTGCGGATGCCTGGCGTACCGGCCAAGCCAAGTGCTACCTGTTCACCGCGGAGGTGATCGAGGCCCCGGCCGAGCCCGACTCCTGAACTCGCGTACTCTCATCAATGCCTTGGTGAAAGCGCCTGTGCGCCGCACACAGCGGCCTGCGTGTGTCGCTCCTCAGGGCCGCCCTCAGACTGCAAGTGTCGGCTACAGGCTGGCGTACAGGGCCGCACGCTGCGCCCATCCCGGCCGATTCACGGACGCAATCACACGGCGGACCGGGCCCAGAGACAGGCTGGCCATGTGGCCGAAGGCATGGTCCACGAGCATCAGCGCCTCGCGCACATGGCCGTCGGACACCGAAGTCGGCGCTTCAGCGCCCCTCTCTTCGGACTCCGCGGCGCAAAGCATCCGGGCCAGATACACCGTCACCGCGTACAGGCTCAGGACCACTCGCGCGCCATGGAGCACCCCCAGGCCCCAGCCTTCCTGGCCGAAATACGCCCGCGCCGCGAACCGCGTGCGCAGGTAGCGCGTCAACGGCTCTTCAGCCTCCTCAGGCAAGGGATGAGCTCGCACGCGCTTCACGCCGCGCCAGGGGCCCCGTCGGCCGCCCGCGGTAAAGGCCCCGCGGCCCCACAGGTAGCCCGCCGCCAAGCCCAGGCGGCGCAGCCGGGCCCGTTGGCGCGTCCAGAAAAGCTCGGAGAGCAGCCCCTGTACCGCCATCTCGCTCCCCAAGCCCACGAGCAGCCGCAGGAACAGGCGCTCGGTACGTCCGAGCTGGACGCGCTTGAGCCCCCCATGGAACGCAAGATCCTCGGCACGCTTGCGCGCGAACCGCACGCACTCCGCGAAGTCGGTACGTTGCCCTGGCGCGGGCAGCCGCTCGTCGAGCGCGTCCACTAGGTGCCCACCAAAGAGCACCCGTCGAATGACAGGCACTTCGGACCGCGCAAAGCAATCGTCCAACGCGGCCTCCACCTGGTCGAGCACCTCCCAGGGAATGGTACGCTCTGCGGTCCACCGCACACCCGCTGGGTCAATCGGACGGAGCGGATGCTCTGCCTCGTACTGGTCGAGCAGGGGTAGGAGCTGCGACCGCGCCGTATGCAACGGCGGCCCCGCAGCATCGACCACCGCGGGACAGGAGAAGTGCGCCCCCACGCGCACCTCTCCGCCTGTCGTGTGCACGAAGTAGACAGGATACAGCCGGCAGGCCAGCACCTTGGCTTTGTACCCGAGGTCCGTGTGCTGCATGCACAGGCCGTCCGGTCGCAGGAATCGGCATCGGCCCTGGCCGTCAACCGCGAACCGATACGCATGCCCGGAGGCTACGATCAAGTCCTGGTCCGCCATCTGCGGGTACGAGGCCGCCCAGTCGTGCGCGAGGAGCCGCTCCCGGTCCTTGGCGGACACGTGAATCACCCATCCGCGCCGGCAGCACAGCCCGCATTGCGTGCAGGTCGCATGCAGCCACGGGGGGATGCGCAGCCGCCGCTTGCCTGTGGTCTGCTTGGTCATGCCGGGCCTCCGGGCCGGCCCCTCTGCGGGTACCAGGCCAAGGTCTCAGGCGCGCAAGCGCTCCTGCACGTAGGAGACCACCCCATCGGCCCGAATGCGCTCCTGAGCCATGGTGTCGCGGTCGCGCACGGTGACCGTGCCGTCCTCCAGGGTCTGCCCGTCCACGGTGAAGCACCACGGCGTGCCGACCTCGTCCATGCGCCGATACCGCCGTCCCACGGCGCCGCCCTGGTCATAGATGGCGTTGATCCCGGCCCCGAGCAGATCCCGGTGAATGGCCTGGGCCTTTCCCGGCATACCGTCTCGTTTGACCAGGGGGAATACCGCGGCCTTGATCGGTGCGATGCGCGGGTGGAAGCGCAGCACCGTGCGCTCGTCCCCGTCGGGCAGCGCCTCCTCGTCATAGGCCTCGCACAGGAACGCCAGCGCCGCGCGATCCGCCCCGGCCGCAGGCTCGATCACATAAGGCATGTACTTGCGTTTGGTCTCGTTGTCGAAGTACACAAGCTCCTTGCCCGAGAACTCGCTGTGGCGCTTGAGGTCGTAGTCGGTGCGGTTGGCCACGCCCTCGAGCTCGCACCACTCCCCCTCGCTTTCGGCCGTCTCGAACGGGAACAAGTACTCGATGTCCACGCACCCCTTGGCGTAGTGGGCCAGCTCGTCGGCCTCGTGCTCGCGCAGGCGCATGTGCTCCCGCGAGATGCCCAGCCCCGCATACCAGTCGTAGCGGGCCTCCTTCCAGTACTCGAACCACCGCTCGTCCTCCTCGGGCGGCACGAAGTATTCCATCTCCATCTGCTCGAACTCGCAAGTGCGGAAGGTCAGGTTGCCGGGCGTGATCTCATTGCGGTAGCTCTTGCCGATCTGCGCGATACCGAAGGGGGGTTTGAGCCGACTCGCCTGCTGAACGTTCAGGAAGTTCACGAACATGCCCTGCGCGGTCTCCGGGCGCAGATACACGGCCGAGGGCTTCAGGATCTCGCCCACCGCGGCCAGCCGGTCCTCCGGGGGCAACGTCGCCAGGCGATCGACCTGACCCGCGATCTGTTGGACCGGGTCCACTGGGCCCAAGCTCGTGCGGAACATCAGGTTGAAGAGCCGTTCGTCGGACAGGTCCCCGGACCCGCAGTTCGGACACACGTATCCGCACGGAGGCGCGGTCCCCTTCAGCTTGCGTCCGTCAGCTCGCCCGTTCTCGCGGTATACGATTTCGGTTCCCGGCTCCACGTGCAGGGCCTCGTCCGGTCGGAAGCGCTCCCGGCATACGCGGCAGTCGACCAGCGGATCGGTGAACCCGGACAGGTGGCCGGATGCCTCCCAAACTCGCGGGTGCATGATCACGGAGCACTCCAGCCCTACGATGTCGTCGCGGGTGTGCACCATGGCCCGCCACCACGCCTCGCGCACGTTGCGCTTGAGCTCCGTGCCCAGTGGCCCGTAGTCGTACGAGCTTTTCAGACCTCCGTAGATCTCAGAAGACGGGAACACGAATCCCCGCCGTTTGCACAGGCTTACGATCTTCTTCATGGTCTCCGGGGCGCCGGGCCTGCCCTTGGGCATTGCGTCTCCTTCCACCTGTCTGTGCTCACCTCGCGCCCACACGCACGGGAACCGCCTATTCTACCCACATATTCGTTCCATACAAGGGTGCGCCCGATTCGGCATCCACGTGCCCTTGTCGGTCCTTCATGAGCGTGTGGCGGGCGGGCCTTCTCGGACGCGCTGGACAAGGGCCCAGTCACAGGACTCGTCCACACAACACGTTGCGCTCGCGCGTGTTGCAGCGTCCGTTCCAGTCTTGTGGCCGCGAGCCGCCCCGCCCCGCACCCTCGGCCCTCGCGCGCAGGTGGCTCCGACCTCCTGGCGCACGAACGAGCGCGCAATCGATCTCCGCCCCCGAGCAATACTTGACGCGGCCCATTTGGTCGTCTATAGTATTATGCTTGCGGACGTTATGTCCCTGCGAGCCTGTGCGAGGCAAGCGGTCTCCGTGACGCGAGCAGGACTGCGGCTGGGCAAGGCAGACCCTGCCGCCATGGGGCGAAGGGGAGGAGGCGCTGATGGCCACCACGAAGCGGGAGCTGGTG
>CAZOBJ010000048.1:0-23344 GCA_964577825.1 uncultured Planctomycetales bacterium | reverse complement strand
CGCGGATGCGCGCCTGCAGGTTCTCCTCGGTCTCGTCCGGCTCGCGGTCTTCGAATACGGGGGCGAGCGCGTGCAAAAAGCTCTCGAACGCCTCTTCGATGGAGATGCGCACGAGCCGCACCTCCAGCGCCTGGGCGAGCGCGGTGGTGTCGGCCAGGGAGCGGTCGCTCGTGTACCGGCTGGGCAACAGCACGCCCCGCACGTGCTCGGCCCCAAGCGCGTCCACGGCCACGACCGCGGTGAGCGCCGAGTCGATGCCGCCCGACAGGCCCACGACCACGTCCGCGAACTCGTTCTTACGCACATAGTCGCGCACCCCGAGCACCAGGCACGCGTACACGGCATCGAGCTCCTCCGGCGCATCGCGCACCTGCGCGCGGAGCGGTTCCCGGTGCACCGCGGCCAGGGGCAGGCGCACGACGTCCACCTCGCGCTGCGGCTCGGAGGAGGGCGAGGGCGTCTCCGGGGCCTCTTTCGCGGGCACGTCCACGCACAGCAGCGCCTCTTCGAACGACGGGGCGCGCGCGAGCACGCGGCCCCCGGGGTCCATGGCCAGGGACCCGCCGTCGAATACGAGCTCGTCCTGTCCGCCGACCAGGTTGCACCACAACAGCGTCACGCCGTACGCGCGGCACAGCCGGGCGAAGACTTCCTCGCGCTGGGCCTGCTTCTCGCGGTGGAACGGACTCGCGGACAGGCACAGGATCGTGGACGCGCCGGCGGCGGCCTCCTCGCGCACCGGACCGGACAGGGCCCACACGTCCTCGCAGATCGCGATGCCCAGGCGCGCGGCGCCCGTGTCGAGCACCAGGCCCCGGTCCCCGGCTGCGAAGTAGCGCTGTTCGTCGAACACCCCGTAGTTGGGCAGGAGCACCTTGCGGTAGCGGGCGGCGACCTGCGCGCCCGCAAGCACCGCGGCGCCGTTGCAGAGCGCCCCGCCCGCCGCGTCGCGCAGGGGCAGACCCACCACCGCGGCCAGGGGCAGGTCCATGGGCGGGTCGAGCACCGTCTCGCCGCACGCGTCTACGAACCCGGGCTTGAGGAGCAGGTCCTCGGGCGGATACCCGCACGCGGCGAGCTCCGGAAAGACCGCCAGGTCCGCGCCCCGGTCGGCCGCCTCTTGCGCGGCCCGCGCGATGCGCGCGCGATTGCCGGGCAGGTCGCCCACGGTCACGTTGATCTGGCACAGCGCGACTCGGTGCATGGTCCTCACCTCCGCTGGCGCACTGTAGCCGCCGCGCGACCCGCGGTCAATGGGCCCCGGGCGCGAGCCGCACCAGGGCGTAGGTCGCGCCCAGGCCCAGGGCCGGGGTGGCCGCCCATCCGAGGGCGATGGCCGCGAGCATGCGCCCGCGCACGGTGCGCAGGCCCTTGACCAGGCCGACGCCGCACACCGCGCCGACCGCGGCCTGGCTCGTGGACACCGGCACGCCGATCCAGGCGTACGCGTGCACAGTGCCCGCCGTGGCGACAATCACGATGAAGGCGCTGAACGCGTCGAACTCCACGATGCGCGCGCCCACCGTGCTCATGACCCGGCGGCTGAAGGTGAGCGCGCCCAGCCCGATGCTCGCCCCGCCCACCAGAAGCGCCAGGAATGCCGCCCGGTCTCCGGCCGGGCCGAACGCGCCCGTGCGGTAGAACATGCCCGTGGCGTTGGCCACGTTGTTCGCGCCCAGCGCGTACGCGCCGTAGATGCCAGCGAACAAGAGAAGCGCGCGCATCATCCGGTCGTAGAAGAGAAAGTGCGGATGCGCGGCGCGCACCACGCGCGCGAGCGCGGGGTACAGAAGCCCCGCGCCCACCGCCGCGCCCACGGGCGCGGTGACCCAGCAGGCGACCACCTTGCGCAGGGTCGAGAGGTCCACCGGCCCGCCCCGGGCCAGGGCCGCGCCCAGAATGGCGCCGACCACGGCCTGGCTCGTGGACACGGGCAGGCGCAGCGCGGTCATGACCAGAATGGCGACGCCCGCGCCCAGGGCCGCGCGGAACGCCGCGGCGAGGCCGGTCCCGCTCAGGCCCGCATAGGTCTCCAGCCCGTGGCGCCCGCCCAAGAGCGCGCCCAGGAGCACGAACACGGCCAGCAGCCCGGCGGCGGTGCGCCACCGGACCATCCCGCTGCCCACCGCCGAGCCGAACACGTTGCCCGCGTCGTTCGCGCCCAGGCCCCAGCCCAGCAGCCCTCCGGCCAGAACGCGCGGGTCCACCATGGCTTACACCAGACGCTTGACGGCGAGCACGATCAGGCGGTCGGCCACGTTCTCGCATCGGTCGGAGACCCCGCCCATGTCGTGAATGAGGTCGCGCAACAGGATCCGCTGGTCCCCGGCCACGTCGGGCGTGCGGAAAACGGTCCGGATGAGCTTGCGTTCGAGCACGTCCGAGACGCTCTCCTTCTCGTCCACCTCCCGCGTGTGGGTGCGCACCTCGTCGATGTCCTCGAACAGGCAGCGCACCGCTTCGCGCAGGGATTGGAAGGCCTGGGCATTCACCTTCACGATCTCGCGCACCTGGCCGGCGAAGTGGCCCGGAACGTCGAGCGCCTCGTCCTGGGCCGTGCGCAGGGTGTGGTCGGCCTTGTTCGGCACGTGGTCCAGGGACTCCAGGAGCCCGAGCACGTCGCCGCGGCTCTGCGGGATCAGGGCCTTCTCGTACAGAATCCCCTCGACGCGGCGGCGGATGTCGTCGCACGCGGCCTCGGCGCGGTGGCACTCCTCCACGAGTCGGTCGAACTGCGCGCTGCGGCCTTGGGACAAGAGCGCCTCGAATCCCTGTACGAACTTGTCCACGCACTGGCCAGCGGTCTCCAGGTACTCGTCGACCATGTCCTTGACCTGGTGCTTTCGCCGGAACGGGAACATGCAGAACCTCCTCGTCTCTGCGACGCTTATACCCGCGGGCGCGCACGCACGCAAGGGACGCGGCTTGTGAGGTCAAGGCCTGTGCGGTATGATGGCCGTCTGCCACGCGACGCTGCCGAAAGGAGCTCGATGCATCAGGCATCCCTGGACGCGGGACCGGTCCACGCACAGGTGATCCCCGCGCGGGTGGCCCTGGCCCGCGCGACCACGTACGAGCCCGCGCCCCTGCGCGCCGCGGTGGAGGCGGCGCTCGCGCCTCTGGGCGGACTGGCCGCGTTCGTGCACCCGGGCGACCGGGTGCTTCTGAAGCCGAATCTCTTGGCCGCGCACCCGCCCGAGCGCGCCGTGACCACCCATCCGGCCCTGGTGCGGACCGTGGCCGAGCTCGTGCGCGACTGCGGCGGGCGCGTGCTCCTGGGCGACTCGCCCGGGTTCGGCAGCCTGGAGCGCGTGGCCCGGGTCACGGGCGCGGCCCGGGCCGTGGAAGCGGTGGGCGGGCGGCTCGTGACCTTCACCGCGCCCGCGTCCGCGAGGAGCGAGCCGTCCGGCCTTGCGCGCGGCGAGCTCGCGCAGGAGCTCGCCGACGTGGACGTGCTCCTGAACCTGCCCAAGTGCAAAACCCATGCGCTGGCCGGGCTCACCCTGGCGGTGAAGAACTGCTTCGGCCTGGTCGTCGGGGCGCGCAAGCTCCAGTGGCACTACCGGGCCGGGCACGACCGGGCCCTGTTCGCGCGCATGCTCCTGGACGTGTATCGCGCGGGCGCGCCGCAGCTCTCGCTGCTCGACGGGGTGTGGGGCATGGACGGCCAGGGCCCGAGCTCCGGGCGCGCGCGGCCGGTGGGGTTCCTCGCCGCCTCGGCCGACGGGCTGGCCCTCGACGCGGCGGTGGCGCGGCTCTTGGGCTGCGAGCCCCTGGACCTGCCCGTGCCCGCCGCGGCCACGGAGGACCGGGCGCGGTGGCTGGAGCCCGAGCTCGTCGGCGCGCGCGCCGACGACCTGGCCGTAGGCGACTTCGCGCTGCCCACGACGCGCAGCTTCCGCGTGATGGGCCCGCGCGTGTTCGTGCCGTTCTTGCGCCGGTGGCTCACCGACCGGCCCGAGGTCCTCGACGACCGGTGCACCGGGTGCGGCCGGTGCGCGCAGGTGTGCCCGGCCGGGGCCATCGCTATGCACGCGGGCCGCCCGCGCATCGACCACGCCGCGTGCATCCGCTGCTACTGCTGTCATGAGCTCTGCCCCGAACAGGCCATCCGGCGCGCGAGCCCCCTGCCCGCGCGCCTGCTCGTGCGCTGGGCCGGCGCGTGAACGCAAGGAGGACCCCATGCCCCTGTGCCTGGACCGCCCCGTGCGCCGCACGGAACTGTGGCTCGGCCTGATCCTGAACCTGGTGCTGCTCGCCGGGGCGCTGGCGGGTGCGGTGTACAGCGACGAGCCCACCCATCGGTTCGCGTTCTGGTTCGTGACCGGCATCCTGGGCGTGGCCGCGGTGCTGCGCGCGCGTCCGCTCCTCGGGCCGCGGCGGGTGCGCCTGACCGTGGATGCGGACGGCATCCGGTGGGAGGGGCCCATGCACGCGGCCTACCACGCCTGGCAAGACCTCCAGGCGGTGCTGGCGCTCGACGCGGCGGAGCGCTACGTGCTCCTGGAGAAGCGCGGCGGCGGGCCCATCCGGGTGCCCTACGAGTTCGACGCGGGGGAGTTTGCGCAGTTGTTGGCCGTGCTGCGCGAGGAGGTGCTACCCCGCCACGGCGAGCTGCGCCTGCACGTGGAGCGCCCGGGCGAAGCCGAGTGATCGGCCGCCTACACGCGCACGGCCGCACCCACCCGACGCGCGCGGCGCGCGTAGCGGCGGCGCACCGGGGCGACCTCTTCGCGCAGGAACCGGTCCACCTGCCCGGGCGCGCGGCCGATGTACCGGGCCGGGTCCAGGAGCGCGTCGAGCTCGCCGGCCACCGCGCCGAAGGCCGGGTCCGCGCGCAGCCGGTCCAGGAGGTCGTTGTCCTGGCCCTGGCGCACGCGCTCGCCCGCGGCCCGGGCGTGGCGGCGGATGCGCTCGTGGAGCTGTTGCCGGTCGCCGCCCGCGCGCACCGCGGCCATGAGCAGGTCCTCGGTGGCCAGGAACGGAAGCTCCGCGGCCAGATTGCGCGCAATGACCTTCGGATGCACGGTCAGCCCCCCCGCCACGTCCGCGCACAACTCCAGCACCGCGTCTGCGCACAGAAACGCCTGGGGCAGCACGATGCGCCGGTTGGCGCTGTCGTCCAGGGTGCGCTCCATCCACTGGGTGGCGTGGGTCATGTACGCGTTCGCGGGCAGGGTCGCCAGGAACCGCGACAGCGCGCAGATGCGCTCGCTGCGCATGGGGTTGCGCTTGTAGGCCATGGCCGAGGACCCGATCTGCGCCTTGCCGAAGGGCTCCTCCACCTCGCGCCGGTGGGCCAGGAGGCGCAGGTCCGTGGCGAACTTGTGCGCGCTCTCGGCCAAGCCCGCGAGCGCGGCGAGCATCTGGCTGTCCAGCTTGCGCGTGTAGGTCTGCCCGCTCACGGGCACGGCGCGCGCGAAGCCCATCTTGCGCGTGACCATGCGCTCGAGCCGGTCCACCTTGCGCGCGTCCCCGTCGAAGAGCGCCAGAAAGCTCGCCTGCGTGCCCGTGGTGCCCTTGACCCCGCGCGCGGGCAGGCGTTCGAGCCGGGTCTCCAGCTCGCGCAGGTCCAGCAGGAAGTCCTGCGCCCACAGGCTCGCGCGCTTACCCAGCGTCGTGGGCTGGGCGGGCTGGAGGTGCGTAAGGCCCAGGATGGGCAGGCCCCGGTGGCGCCGGGCCACGTCCCCGAGCCGGGCCACTACGGCCGCGGTCTTGGCCGCGGTCATCTCCAGGGCGTCGCGCAGGATCATGAGGTCCGCGTTGTCCGTGACAAAGCAGCTCGTGGCGCCCAGGTGGATGATGCCCGCGGCTTTCTTGGCCTGCAGGCCGAAGGCGTGCACATGCGCCATGACGTCGTGGCGCACCTCGCGCTCGCGCCGCCGCGCCGCGGCCCAGTTGATGGGCTCCACGTGGCGCTTCAGGTCCTGGACCTGCGCCGCGGAGATGGGAAGCCCCAGGGCGCGCTGTGCCTCGGCGAGCATGACCCACAGCCTGCGCCAGGTGCGCACCCGGTGACGGGGCGAGAACAGGGCCGCCATCTGTTCAGAGGCGTACCGGGTCACCAGCGGATTTTCGTAGGCGTCGCGCGCGGGCATGGGGCGGCCCTCCGCATCAGTCGGGTTCGGTCGGCGCGGCCTCCGCGGGCGTCTTTTCCTTGGCCGGGCCGATGACCCGCGCGACCGCGCACACCCGGTCGTCCTCGCGCAGGCGGATCACCCGCACGCCCTTGGTGGCGCGACCGATCACCCGCACCTCGCGCACCGCGGTGCGCACGACCATGCCCTTGGCCGTCATGAGCATGATCTCGTCGTCGTCGGACACGCTCATGACGCTCACCACGTCGCCGCTGCCGGCGCTCAGGCGCATGTTCGCCACGCCCTTGGCCCCGCGGTTGGTGAGCCGGTAGTCCTGGAACCGGGTGCGCTTGCCCAGGCCCTTTTCGGCCACGGTGAGCACCGTGGCGTCCGGGGTCTGCGCCAGGAGCGAGACCACGCGGTCCTTGTCGCGCAGGCGGATGCCGGCCACCCCGCGCGCGGGCCGGCCCATGGGACGCACCTTCTGTTCGGAGAAGTGGCAGGCCATCCCGCGCCGGGTGGCGAGCATCAGGTTCTGCTCGCCGTTGGTGAGCACGACGCCGATAAGCCGGTCGCCCTTGTCGAGCCGGATCGCGCGGATGCCCCCGCGCATGGGCCGGCCGAAGGCGCTCAGGGCCGTCTTCTTCACCACGCCCCGGGCCGTCGCCATCACCAGGAACCGCCCGCCGTCGAACTCGCGCACCGGGATCATGCTGGTGATCGTCTCGCCCTTGCCGACCTCGAGCACGTTCACGAGCGCCCGGCCCTTGGCGGCCCGGCCCATCTGGGGCACGTCGTAGACCTTCAGCCAATGCACCGCGCCCTTGTCCGTGAAGAACAGGATGTAGTCGTGCGTGCTGGCGATGAAGAAGTACTCGGTGAAGTCCTCCTCCTTCATGCGCATGCCCGTGACCCCGCGCCCGCCCCGGCCCTGGCGGCGGTAGGTGCTCACCGGCATCCGCTTGATGTATCCGCCGTGGCTGATGGTGACGGCCATCTCCTCCTCGGCGATCAGGTCCTCGACCGTGAGCTCCTCGGCCGCGGCCACGATGTCGGTGCGCCGCTCGTCGCCGTACCGGTCGATCATCTCGTACGCGTCTTCGCGGATGATGTCGTACACGAGCTTGGCGTCGGCCAGGATCGCCTTGTATTCCTTGATCCGCTTGCGCAGGTCCTTGTACTCGGTCTGCAGCGCCTCGCGCTCCAGGCCCGTGAGGCGCCGGAGCTGCATCTCCAGGATCGCCTGGGCCTGGCGTTGGGTCAGGTCGAAGGTCTGCATCAGCTTGTCGCGCGCGGCCGGGGTGTCCTTGGCCCGGCGGATGATCCGGATGACCTCGTCGATGTGGTCGATGGCCTTGAGCAGCCCTTCGAGGATGTGGGCCCGGGCCTCGGCCTGGGCCAACAGGTACCGGGTGCGCCGCCGGATGACCTCGAACCGGTGGTCGCGGAAGCAGGTCAGGACCTGCTTCAGGTCCAGGGTCTGGGGCCGGCCGTTGACCAGGGCGATGTTGATGATGCTGAAGGTGTCCTGCAGCGGGGTGAGCTTGTAGAGCTGGTTGAGCACCACGTTCGCGTCTTCGCCGCGCTTGAGCTCCACGGAGATGCGCACTCCGTCGCGGCCGGAGTAGTCCGCGCACCGGGCGATGCCCCCGATGCTGCCGCTTCGCACCGCGTTGGCGATGCTGTCGAGGATCCGCTGCTTGTTGACCTGGTAGGGAATCTCGGTGATCACGATGCTCTGGCGGTCCCGGCCCGCGGACTCGATGTGGCAGGCGCCCCGGACCGTCAGCCGCCCGCGCCCGGTGCGGTAGGCCTGCCGGATGCCCTCGCGCCCGCAGATGAGCCCGCCTGTGGGGAAGTCCGGCCCCTTGACGATCTTGCACAACTCGTCCAGGGACACATCGGGGTCGTCGCACAGGCGCACCACGGCCTCGCACACCTCGCGCATGTTGTGCGGCGGGATGCTCGTGGCCATGCCCACGGCGATGCCCGTGGTGCCGTTGACCAAGAGGTTCGGGAACTTGCTCGGCAGGACCACCGGCTCGCGCATGGTCTCGTCGTAGTTGGGCACGAAGTCCACGGTGTCCTTGTCGATGTCTTCGAGGAACTCCTCGGTCAGCCGCGTCATCCGCGCCTCGGTGTACCGCATGGCCGCGGGCGGGTCGCCGTCGATGGACCCGAAGTTGCCCTGCCCGTCCACCAGGGGGTAGCGCATGCTCCAGGTCTGGGCCATGCGCACCAGGCTGTCGTAGATGGCCGCGTCGCCGTGGGGGTGGTAGTTGCCCATGCAGTCGCCCACGGTCTTGGCGCACTTGCGGAACTTGGCCCGGTGCGACAGCGACAGGTCGTGCATGGCCATGAGCACGCGCCGGTGCACGGGCTTGAGCCCGTCGCGCACGTCGGGCAGCGCGCGGCTGACGATCACGCTCATAGAGTAGTTGAGGTAGCTGGTCTTGAGCTCGTCCTCGAGCAGCACGTCGCGCGTGCCCGCCGAGGCCGTTGCAAGAGGGGGAGGATTCATGTGCTGTGCTTCCCGTTCCGAAGGTCTGTGCGCGGGCGCATGGGGTCCCTACACGTCCAGGTTGGCCACGTCGGCCGCGTGCTTCTCGATGAAGGTCCGCCGCGGCTGCACGAGCTCGCCCATGAGCAGGCTGAAGAGCCGGTCCGCCTCGGCCGCGTCGCCGATGGACACCTGCAGGAGCGTGCGCCGCTTCGGGTCCATGGTCGTCTCCCACAGCTGGTCGGGGTTCATCTCGCCGAGGCCCTTGTACCGCTGGATCTCAAGGCCCTTGCGGCCCATGGCCCGGGTGCCCTCCAGCACCTCGAACAGACTGCGTACGCGCACCTCGTCGCCCCCGCTGACGAGCACGTACGCGCCCTCCTCGGCCGGGTCCTCGGGCGGGAAATAGTCGGAGAGGGAAAATCCGTTGCCTTCGAGCACCTTGACCACGCGCTCCATGTCCTTGGAGAACACGAACTCGGTGAGCTTCATGCGGATCCGGTTCTCGCCGTTGTCCTCGTCCCCGTTGTCCTCGCCCTCGAACCGGAAGGCCTCGTCCTCGAACTCGACCGTGCGCCCGCGCTTGTGCTCGTCGCGGATGTAGTCGCTGAGCGCCTTGTCGTCCGGGAAGAAGGTGCGCGACCCATCGACCATGCCGCAGTACTTGGGGAACACGCCCAGGCGCGCGCGCTCGGCCGCATAGGCCTCCACGGTGAGGTCGCGCTTCTCCACCGCGCGGACCAGGCGCTCGAGCGCCGTGATGCTGTGCAAGAGCTCCTCGAGCTTCGCGCCCTTCAGCTGCACGGTCCGCTTGCCCCGGCGGCACTCGAGGCGGGTGTTCTCCGTGCCCAGGCTCAAGAGCGCCTTGTTCATGGCGTCCTCGGTGAGCACGTACTCGGACTTTCTGCGCCGGGTGACCCGGTACAGGGGCGGCTGCGCGATGAACACCCGGCCCGTGCGGATGAGGTCCGGCATGTGCCGGTAGAAGAAGGTGAGAATCAGCGTGCGGATGTGGCTGCCGTCCACGTCCGCGTCGGTCATGATGATGATCTTGCCGTAGCGCAGCTTGTCCGGGTCGAACTCGTCCTTGCCGATCCCCGTGCCCAGCGCGGCCACGATGGAGACGATCTCCTTGTGTTCCAGCACCCGGTCGAGCCGATGCTTCTCTACGTTGAGGATCTTCCCCTTGAGCGGCAGGATGGCCTGGGTGCGCGTGTCGCGGCTCACCTTGGCCGAGCCGCCGGCCGAGTCGCCCTCGACCAGGTAGATCTCGGTGGTCTCCCGGTCGCGGGAGATGCAGTCGGCCAGCTTGCCCGGCATGTCGCCGCCCGTGAGCGCGTTCTTCCGCCGGGCCAGGTCCCGGGCCTTGCGCGCGGCCTGGCGCGCGGCCGCGGCCGACACCGCCCGGTTGACGATCCCCCGGGCGATGCCGGGGTGCTCCTCGAAGTAGGTGCCCAGGCCTTCGTTCACCGCGGCCTCGACCACCCCCTGGACCTCGCGGTTGCCCAGCTTCGTCTTGGTCTGCCCCTCGAACTGCGGGTCCGCCAGCCGCACGCTGATGATCGCGGCCAGGCCCTCGCGGCAGTCCTCGCCCTGCAGGGGGTCTTCCTTGATCACGTTGTTCTTGCGGCCCCAGTAGTTCACGCATCGGGTCAGGGCCGACCGGAAGCCCGAGAGGTGCGTGCCGCCCTCGGAGGTGTTGATGTTGTTCGCGAAGGAGAGCACGTTCTCCGCGTAGCTGTCGTTGTACTGCAGGGAGAACTCCACTTCCACGTTGGAGGCGTCGTCGCGCTTCTCGAACCCGATCACGTCGCTGTGGATCGTGTTCTTGCCTTCGTTGAGGTGCTGGACATAGGCCCGGATGCCGCCCTGGTAGTGGAACTGGTCGCGGCGCTCCTCGTGGCGCTCGTCGGCGATGGCGATCTTCAGGCCCTTGTTCAGGAATGCGAGCTCGCGCATGCGCTTGGCCAACAGGTCGTAGTCGAAGGCGAGCTCGTCCGCGTCCACGAAGATCTGCGGATCCGGCTTGAAGGCCACCTTGGTGCCCGCGCGCTTGCTCTTGCCGCGCTCGGCCACGTCCGTGGCGGGCACGCCGCGCTCGAACCGCTGGAAGTAGAGCCGCCCGTCGCGGCAGACCTCGACCTCCAGCCACTCGGCGAGCGCATTGACCACGCTCACGCCCACGCCGTGCAGCCCGCCGGAGACCTTGTACGCGTGCCCGTCGAACTTGCCACCCGCGTGCAGCAGGGTCATCACCACCGTGAGCGCGGACATCTTCTTCTCGCGGTGGCGGTCGACCGGGATGCCCCGGCCGTCGTCGGCCACGCTCACGCTCCCGTCCGCGTGCAGGTTCACGGCCACGTGCGTGGCGTACCCGGCCATGGCCTCGTCGATGCAATTGTCCACCACCTCGTACACCAGGTGATGCATCCCGCGGCTGCCCGTGTCACCGATGTACATGCCGGGCCGCTTGCGCACGGCCTGAAGGCCCTCCAGGGCCTTGATCGAATCCGCTCCGTAGTCGGTGGACTTCTTGCGCCTTGCCATGCTCGCTCCTCAGGTGTTGGTCAACGGTCCCCGTCCTTGGCCGCCTCGCGTGCGGGGGCCGCGTCGGCCGGGGCCAGATGGAACCGCACGCGCCGCACCGTCCGGCCGGGCTCGGTGGCCCGGATCGCCTCCAGGACGGCGTCGGCGTAGAACTGCTCGAGCTCCGTGCGCAGGGCCGGGGAGCTCACGTCCACGTGCAGGGTGCCCGCGCGCAGGCCGCGCACCCGCGAGTGCGCGCCGACCTCCGGGCCCACCGCCTGGTGCCAAGCGTCCAGGATATCGCGGTGGCGCATCATCCAACCGATGCCCGAGGCCTTCAGGTACCGCTTCATGGCCCCGCGCAGGGGCTCGGTCCGCTTGGGCCGGTAGGTGCGGGCCTCCCAATTCAAACTCATGCGCGATGCGCTTCCTTCGTCTACGCGTCCCGGGGACAGATGGGGCTGACCACGTACACGTAGTCCTTGCCGTCGATGCGCGCGGGCGACTCGCGATCGCGCAGAGAGATGGCCACCTCGGCGGCGGCGAGCACCTTCAGGACGTCGAGGAAGTACAGGTAGTTGAAGGACACCGACACCTCATCGCCCTGCACCTGGGCGTCCACCTCCACGCGCGCGCCCGCGCCCTGCCCGCTGCCGGACTGGAGCACGAGCTTGCCGTCCCCGGCCTGGAACTGGACGGCATGCGTCTCTTCGTTGGCCAGGACCGAGGCCTGGCGCAGCGCCTGCATGAACCGGTCGCGGTTTACGCGCACCATCTTGTCCAGGTCCTTGGGGATCACGTTCGTGTACTGGGGGAACTTGCCCTCGATCAGGCGGCTGACGAGCGTCGCGCTCGCGGTCTGGGCGAAGAACTGGTTCTCGGAGATCTGGAGGTTGACCACCTCTTCGTTCGCCAGGAGCTTGGCCAGGTTGCTCATGCCCTTGCTGAGAACGATCGCGCTGGCCGGCTCGTCCACCGCGGCGCGCAGGGGCCGGCGGCTGACAGCCAGGCGGAAGGTGTCCGTGGCCGCGAGCTCGGCCTGCTTCTTCTCCAGGGCGACGTACAGGCCCGCCAGGCTGTAGCGGCCCTCCTCCTCGCGCGCGGTGGCGAACTGGGTCTGGGCAATCGCCCCGGCGAGGTCGGCCGCGCACATCTGCACCGCGGCGTCCTCGTCCAGGTCCGGAATCTCCGGGAACTCCTCGGCCGGCTCGCCGAGCACCTCGAAGCTCGCGCTTTCGGTCAAAATCTTGGCCCGCTCGCCGTCGGCCTGGACCGTGACCTCCTCGCCCCAGGCGTCGCGCACAATGCCGGCGAGCTGCCCGGCCGGCAGTACCACGGCGCTCGGGTCGGAGAGCGACGTCGCCTCCACGCGCAGCTTCAGCCCCACGTCCAGGTCCGTGGCCGCGAGCTCGACCAGATTCTTGCCCGCACCGTCGATCCGGATGTTTTGCAGGATCGGCTTGGTGCTGCGCGCGGGTACGATGCTCGAAAGCAACCCTACCGCCCCCTGCAAGGCCTGTCGGGAACAGGTGAACTCCATCGGGTCCTCCCCCTGGTCATGCCAAGCGGTCGGCGACTCCCTGCGGGGCGCCTGTGACCTGTTCTTTCCCCCGGGATCACGTCATCCCTCGGGGAGATGCTCACGAGTGCCGCGCGCGCAGACTTGGGCGGCGAATCGGGCACAAGCCCGTCGTCTGCGGGCTGGGTCGTTGCCCACCTCCATGCCCCAACCTCGCGCGCGTCCGCACACCTGAAAAGGAAACGGGATCAGCCATTCGACGCAGCAATCCGGCACGGGGTCTTATCATTTTTGCGGGCGAGTTCGGGCAGGCGGCCAGGCGCCGATTCCACACCGGCTGAGCCCGGCCCCCGGGGACCTGCCGCCCTGGGCACTGCGTGCTGAGAGAGGGCCCCCAGCCCCCAGCCTCAACATGTGAGATTTTACCCGCAAGCAGCGTGAATGCAAGCATTTTTCCGCGTTTCGGACCCCTATTCGGAGACGGCCTTCGCGGTTCCCGGGCCTCGGAAGCGCGGCAGGCTGTCGTGGGGGGGGTGGGGAGCACGCCTCAGCTGGGCCGGGTAGGGATTCCAGACGCGGCCATGAACAGGCTTGTTCCTTCTCTTAGGAATAGGAAACATAAGACTACTACTAAGAGAAATAAAGGATCGACGAGTGTCGATTGGGTCCACAGTTCGATGTAAGAGGCTTATATGAAATAACTTGTGTGGAATCTGATCAGAAGGGCGACGTGTAGAATGCGTGTCGAGTTCCTGTCAATTCGGAAGGTCGCTGTCGAGGGCGGCTACTGAAATACGACGAGGCGCGCGACAAGCCGACAGAAACGCGTACCACAGTCGTCAGGAAGTCGACAGCTTCTTCTTCAACGCGTCGACCGTGGCGTGGGTGGTGGGGTCCTCGCGCAGCAGGACCGAGACCTTCTCGCAGGCGTGCTTGACCGTGCTGTGATCGCGATGTCCGAACTGGTGGCCCACCTCCTCCAGGGACGCGGGGGTCAGGGTCCGGGACAGGAACATGGCCAGGTGACGCGGCTGGACAAGGGTGCGCGACCGCCGCTTGCCCACGAGGTCGGCGAGCGAGATGTTGAACACGTCGCAGGTGGCCTCCTGGATCTGGCGCACGGTGAGCTTGCGCGCCCTCGCATGGGGCAGGTAGTCGCGCAGCACGTGGCGGGCCAGGCCCAGGGTCAGCGCTTGGTTCAAGAGGGAGGCGTACCCCACGACCTTGAGCACCGCGCCTTCCAACGCGCGTATGTTGCCGGTGATGGCTTCGGCCAGGAACCCGGCGACCTCGTCGTCGAGCTGCGCGCCGTGGGTGCGGGCCTTGCGGCGCACGATCTCTCGGCGCAGAGAGGTCTGCGGAGGCTCGATCTCGATCACCAGGCCCCATTGGAAGCGGCTCACGAGCGCCTCGCGCACGCGCGAGAGGTCCTTGGGATGGACGTTCGCGCTGAGGACGATCTGCCGGTGTGTGTTGTGCAGGGCGTCGAACAGATGCGCGAAGTGCTCCTGGGCCTGTTCGTGCCCGGCCAGAAGCTGCGCATCGTCGAGCAGCAGCGCATCCGCGCCCCGGGCGTCGAGGCGCGCCGCAGGCCCGGGGCCCGGTCCGGTGGCCGCGGCGTGCAGGTAGTCTTCGCAGGAGAGGTAGTGCACGCGTTTCTCGGGCCATCGCTCGCGCAGGTTGCGGCACGCGGCCTGCAAGAGGTGGGTCTTGCCCATGCCCAATCGGCCGTACAGGTAGACCGGATTGTACCTGCGGCCCGGGGCCTGGCACGCGGCCGCCGCAGCCGCCACGGCAAGCCGGTTGGAGGGTCCCTTGAGGAACGTGTCGAACGTGTACTCGGAGTTGAGCGCGGCATCCGCCCCGGGCAGGGGCCGCGACTTCCCGACCTGGTGCTCGGGCGTCTGTCCGTCGAACAGGAACACGGCCAGGGGGGTCTCGTGGTCGCGCGAGGCGGCCTGGCTCAAGAGCTCCAGGTGATGGTGGGTGAAGAACCGGCGCAGGCCGGGGTCATCCAGCTGCACGGCCAGCCGGCCGCGGGACAGGGCCACCGGCTCCAGCCGATCAATCCACGGCGAGAGGAGCTCGTACCCGGAGCCTCGGCGAATGCGTTGTTGAACACCCTCCCAGACGCGTGCGACCTCGGTGTCCACGCCAGCCCCCTCGGTCGAGCGGCTCCCCGCCGTTGCCAAAGCTTGCGTCTCGAAAACCGCCGCACGTGGAGCGCCCGGCGGGCCGCGCCGAGTGTCGCCTCGCCGACCGCGTCAGGGTCCTCCGGACGGTTCGTTGTTCGAGGTCTCGCGCAGGTTGCACTGCACGTCGGAGCCTCATTGTATGCAAGAGCGGCGAGGGCGGGAAGGGGGAAAATCAACTTTTTCTGTAGAGGAAAATACTGTGCAAGTTTAGGCGCCATACGTCCCAACCTGTTTTTTCGAAGCGGCTTGTGACTCGGCAAGGCGTGTCCAACGCACCAAAACCGGTCACCCTGGGCCGCACGGACGCGTGGATCAACCCTGGTCGAGCGTGGCGCGCACCCAGGCGATGACCCTGGGGAGGACCTCTTCGAGCGGGGTGGCGGGCACATGGCCGATGGCGGCCGCGAGCCGAGTCGTGTCCGGTCGGCGCCGGGCGACGTCCTCGAAATGCTCGCCATAGGCCTGCTCGTACGTGCGGAACACGATCTCGGAGGCGCTGCCGGTCAACCGCTTCACGAGCCGGGCGAGGTCCAGGATGCGCGTCTCGCGCGTGCTTCCCACGTTGAACACCTGCCCGGCGGTCTCCCGGGTCTGCACCAGGTCCACAAGGCAGCGCGCCACGTCGCCCACGTCCGTGAAGCTGCGCCGCTGCTCTCCGTCGCCGTACACCGTGATGGGCTCGCCCGTGAGCGCCTGGCGCACGAAGGTGGGCACCACCATGCCGTATCGGCCCACCTGGCGCGGGCCCACGGTGTTGAAGAGCCGCACCACGGTCACCGGCAGCCCGTAGGCGTAGTGGAACGCGAACGCGTGGAACTCGTCCAGCAGCTTGCTCGCCGAATAGCACCACCGCCGCTGGGTGGTGGGCCCGATCATGCACGCGTCGTCCTCGCGGAAGGCTTCGTTGGGGTTGGCGCCGTACACCTCGCTCGAGCTCGTGGCGAGCATGCGCAGTCCGTGGCGGTGGGCGACGTGCAGGGCGGTGCGGGTGGCCGCGTGGTTCTTCTCCACCGTGTCCACGGGATTGTCCACGACCTTCTGCACGCCCACCACGGCGGCGAGGTGAAAAAGTGCGCTCGCGCCCGCGCCCAGGCGCTCGACGAGCTCGTACTGGGTGGCGCACCCCTCCACCAGGGCGAAGCCGGGCCGGTCGGCGAGGTGGGCCACGTTCTCGGGCCGGCCGGTGGAGAAGTCGTCGAGCGCGGTGACCGCCCAGCCGCGGCCGAGGAGCTCCTCGGCCAGGTGGCTGCCGATGAACCCGGCGCCCCCGGTGACGAGTGCATGGGGCTGGCTCATGGGGGTCTCCGGTGGGGAGGTCCGGCGCGCGGGCCTACCCGGTGCCGCGGGAGATGCCGCGGATCAGGATCTTCAGGTCCTCGGGCTCCGAGCTGTGGTGCAGGGCCTCCTCTTCGCTCACCTTGCCCTCGCGCACGAGCTGGTGCAGGGCCTGGTTGAAGGTCTGCATGCCGTAATACCCGCCCTCGGTGATGGCCCGCTCGATGGACCGGGTCTGGTTCTCCGCGATCAGGCTGCTGATGTTCGCGGTGTTGATCAGGATCTCGAGCGCGGCGATGCGGCCGGACCCGTCCGCGCGCTTGCACAGCCGCTGGCAGATGATCGCGCGCAGCAAGAGCGCCAGTTGCGCGCGCACCATGCTCCGCGCGTCCGGGGGCGTGGTGTCCAGGATCCGCTCCACGGTCTGCTTGGCGTCCGGGGTGTGCAGCGTGGCGAACACTAGGTGCCCGGTCTCCGTGGCCGTGATGGCGAAGGCGATGGTCTCCGGGTCGCGCATCTCGCCCATGAGGATGACGTCCGGGTCCTGGCGCAGCGCCGCGCGCAGCGCGCCCTGGAGGGCCCCGGTGTCCACGTGCAGCTCACGCTGGTTGATCGTGGCGCGGTCGTCGGTGTGCACGAACTCGATGGGGTCCTCGACCGTGACGATGTGCACGGGCCGGGTCTCGTTGATGTGGCGGATCATGGCCGCGAGGCTGGTGGACTTGCCGCTGCCCGTGGGCCCGGTCACGAGCACCAGGCCGACCGGGCTCTCGGCGATCTTGTTGAGCGCCGGCGGCAGGTCCATGCCCCGGACCGTGGGCACCTCCAGGGGGATGAGCCGCAGCACTGCGCCGATGCGCCCGCGCTGCACGAACACGTTCACCCGGAAGCGCGCCAGGCCCTCCACCTCGTAGGAGAAGTCCACCTCGTGGTCCTGCTCGAAGGTGCGCACCGTGCGCTGGTCCATGAGCGCGTACAGGACGGTGCGCAGCTCGTCCTCGGACACGGGCGCACCGTCGGTGGGCACCAGGTCCCCGGCCATACGCACGAGGGGCGGCCGGCCGACCTTCAGGTGCAGGTCGCTGCCGCCCCGGGCGGCGAGGTCTTGCAGGCAGGCCTGGAGGTCCATGGCAGGGCTCCTTGCCGGATGGTGCGGGATTGTACCAACCGGGCGCCGGACAGGCAAGCGCAACCCCCGAACGCGGGCGCGCTGCGCCCGGGACGGGCGAGGAGCGGTCAGCCGACGAGCTCGCGCAGGACCGGGTTCTCGCGCCGCTCGCGGCCCACGGTGGTGGGCGGCCCGTGGCCGGGCAAGACCCGCGTCTCGTCCGGGAGGCACAGGACATGGTCGCGCAAGGATTGCGCGAGGGCCTGGCGCGAGCCGCCGGGCAGGTCGGTGCGGCCCGCGCTGTCGCGAAAGAGCAGGTCCCCGCAGAACAGGAGCCCGGACTCGCGCACAAGGTAGGCCGCCAGCCCCGGCGCGTGGCCGGGCGTATGCAGCACGGCGAACCGGCACCCGCCCGCGTCCACCGTGTCGCCGTGCTCCAGGACGCGCGTGACCGCGCCGCCCGCCTGCGCGGGTCCGGTGGGCCCGCTCAGGCCCCCTTCGGAGCGGCCCATGTGTTCGGCGCACGTGGCGTGCGCGGCCACCACCGCGTCCGGGAACCGGTCCGCGAGCTGCGCGAGCGCGCCCACGTGGTCATAGTGGCTGTGGGTGACGAGGAACGCCTCGGGCGTGAGTCCCCGGCGGTGCAGCTCCTCGCAGATGCGCTGCGCGTCGCCGCCGGGGTCGATGACCGCGCACGGGCCGGGCTCCTGCGCGGCGACGAGGTAACAGTTCGTCTGGAGCGGCCCCACCTGCAAACACGCGATCCGGGGCATGGGCGCGTCGGGCATGGGTGAGTCCTGCGGGTTTACCGGCGGGCGCGCCGCCGCGCGCGGCGCAGGTACGAGCGAATGAGCCGCGCCTCGTCGCTCGGCTCGCCCCCGGCCAGGCCCACGATGGGCCGCTCGCGCCGGGCGCTGTCGAGCGAATCCGAGGCATGGGCCCCGTTGCGCATGAGGTCGATGCCGTAGTCGCTTCGGACCGTGCCGCCCTGGGCCTTGGCCGGGTCGGTGGGCCCCAGCCGGTCGCGCAGGTCGGCGATGGCGTTGGGCCCCTGGTACAGCAGCGCCATGCACTTGTTGAGTCCCGGCTTGCGCTGCTCGCGCGCGGAGCGGACCCCGTCGGGGTGGCGGCCGGTCATGTACTCGATGATCTTGGCCACCTCGGCGTGGGCGTTCCTGCGCTTGAGGATGTCGGTCATCTGTTGGTAATCCTCGTCCTGGATGGGGAAGTCGAACGCGTGCGCGAGGTGCCGGCGCAGTCTGCGCTCGACCAGGAACGCCAGGCGGTCCACGAACACGTCCTCCAGGAACCCGTAGAAGCGCAGGCCCTGCTCCACGCTCATGCTGAACACGCGCGCGCCCACGATGGTGTGGCCGGTCTTGGCGAACATGTCGATGATGTTGCCCGGCCGGGAGGACCGCTTCAAGAAGTTGTCGGGCTTGAGCATCACCAGGGTGGTCTCGGGCTTGACCTTGTCCGGATAGGGGACCACGTGTTCGAGCACGCCGCCGTCGCGCTCGGCGTACTTGGCCAGCAGGCGCAGGTGCGCGCGGTTCGTGTCCTCGTCGGCCGCGGTGATGACCGCGGGCTCGAAGTACTCGATCGTCTTGCCGCGCACGATGCAGTCGCCGTACGTGCCGCGCACAATATTGCCCACCGTGCGGGCGGTGGGCGAGCCGATCACGTCGCGCAGGCTGCGCAGGGCCCGCGGGCCCTGGAACAGGAGCATCATAAATCGGTTGGTGATTCCGTGCTCGAGCGCGCCCTTGCGCCGGAAGTACACGTCGATGTAGTCGCGGAAGGCCCGCTTGAACGGCGCGCGGATCTTGGCCCGCTCCTGGATGGCCAGGTATTCGTCCGTGAACGCGTCCGAGGGGCAGTACATGCGCGCGCCCACGAAGTCGGCCTCGGCCTGGCTGATGAGCCGCCCGATGATCCCGCCCGTGCGGCTCTTGGCCAGGCTGTAGGGCGTGATCAGGGCATAGGCGAGCTGGTCCATGCGACCTCCTCCACGGCGCGGGGGCGGACCGAAGGAAACAACTGCGCGGCCCCGCCTTCACCTACCCGCGCGCCCGCGCGACGCGGCGATGATACCGCGCGCGTGCGTCCCGCGCAAGGGGCCGGTGGCCTGTTGCGCGGTCGCGGTCCGGACGCACAGTCAACGAGCCGAAGCGCCCTCACCCGCGTGGCCCGGACCGGCCTACAGGGACCGGTCTTCTGTGGCGTACTGTTCCACCACCGCGGACCAGGTCTTCGAGAACTCGTCCAGGAGCCGGACAAAGGCCTCGCGTTCGGTCTCCTGCCTGGCGTCGTCCACGACCCGGACCTCGGACCAGGTGTTGGCAAGATGGTCGGTGGTATGCGTGGCCTCGGCCACACCGTAGACATATCCCGTGCGCACGTCATACAGGGCCGCCGACGCCGTGGTGGTGACGATCGCCCGCCTGTCGGGAGCCAGGCCCAGGGTGATCACCGACAGGGGGCCGCCCTGGCCCTGGATGCGGAACGACGTGTCCAAGGTGTACAGGAAGAGCATGTCCGCGTGCAGGCTGGCGGCCGCGCGCCGGAGATCCTTGGCGTCGCGCAGGTGGCTGGGCAACAAGAGCCGGTTCACGCGCGCTAGATCCTTTACCTGCGGCATAGAAGCGAGCTTGTCGAAGTGCTCGTCCGTCTCAATGTCGCGCGTGGTCACGACGCTGAAGTTGCCCTCTCCGTAGCCGCGGTTGCTGTAGGAGGTGTAGCCCGCCTCTTGGACGCGCACGACGGCCAGGATCGCAGGGAAGGGCGCGGCGGGCTTGGTGCGAAAGCGCTCCTTGATGCTGTAATCGCTGATGCCCTCCAGGCTCACCCCGCCCCCGGGCGTCACATACTTCGAGCCGCAGCCCGTGAGCACGAGCAGAAGCCCGATCCCGATCAGAGCACCTGTGTTGCGCACCACGGTTCTCCTTTGTGCTGCAGCGACCGCACTGCGCCGCCTGACCGACTCCGAACGTACCGCAAGGGCGCGTATGCCTACCGCGGCCCCCTAGCCTTTGTGTACAGGTAGCGCGCCAGAGAACACAGGCCCGTGTACCTGTAGGATGGGTCTACGTATTTCTCCAGCACGTAGAATAGGAAGTAGTAGAGCCGCGCGGATGACCAGATGACAAGCACAAGCCCCACACACTCGATGACCGGCCGTTCGTCGAATACGACCAGGATCGAAGAGCCGATCAGCACCAAGAGGAACAGGCCGGCCTTCAGGTACAGCCATACGGGCTTGCGCAGTTCGAGGGTCATGATGTCGAGCCTCTGAACCTTGGCCTTGTCCACAGACGCGCGCGCATGCGCCGCTACTCTTCCAGAGAGAACTGGTCCAGCCCGGTCTTCGCCGCTTCGTGCGAGGCGTCGACTGCCTGGGCATCCCTGTGCGCCGCGAGCAACGCCCGGGCGCGCTCCACGAAGCGCGCGCGTTCCTCCGGGCTGGCGAACGCGTCCGCGGGAATGGCTGCGAGCAACGCGTCGTTCTCGCGGCTCGAGAAGAAGAGATACCGGTCCGTCTCCTTGACGGTCTTGACGAAGGACCAATGGTACCGCGTGTCTACGAGAGGCGTGCGCACGCGCAGCCCGTCGTCGCATAGCTCGACGGTCTTCTCGCCGAAGGCCTCGGCCGGAAGACTGCGCACGCCCACGGTAATCAGACGTCTGCCCAGGGCCGCCAGGATCTGACAGGCGCCGAACCCGAATAGAACGCTGAAGGGAAGGATGAGAAGCGCGCTCAGGCACACGGCCAGGACAGCGCCTAGAGTGGGATAAGGCTTTCCCAGGATCGTCAGGCTGCACGGATTGAAGCCAGCGTTCCAGAAGATCAGCACGAAGAACAGCAGCGACATGACCCACAGGCCGTGCCGATGGAAGGCTCGGACCAACGGATCGTCCGCAAAGTGGGCGATGGTCTGCTGCATGCTGTCGTTGAGCGAGACCCGGGTTTTGACCATCATCGGTCGGCTCCCCGCGCGCAAGGGCGCGCGATGGCTACCTCGCCCTACCCCTCGCCCTCGGCCACCGGGAGCGCCTGGAGCCGGGTGAACCGGCACCCGAGCTCGCAGGCGCCGGGGCCCTGGTCCACGGCGCGCACCACCTCCACGGTCGCGCGCAGGTCCGCGTGCGCGAACGCGGGCGGATGCGTGCGCAGCAGGACCTCCATGCGCTCGCCCGGGGGCACGGATTCCTGGACCCGCACCCGGATGCCGCCGCGGCTCAGGTCGCACGCGCGCCCCTTGCACAACAGGTCGCTCTGTGCCCGGCAGTACCACACCGGGCTCGAGATCGGCCGCCGCGCGTGCCTGCGCCGGTTGCGGTCGTCGACCCCGATGCGCCGGATAAACCGGCCGCCCGCCTCGTACGTGCCGTCCTCGCGGTCGCGCACGCGGCGCACCTCCACGTACTGGTACCGCCGCCGGCCTCCGCGCGCATACGCAGGGACCGCGGGCTCGCGCGCCTCGCCGCGCGCGGGCTCGTCGCGGATCGTGGCGCGCAGCACCTGGCCGGTCTGCAAGGGGACGTCCGTGACGAACCGCACCCCGCCGCGGGAGACGTCCACGGTGCGTGCGTGGTGCGTGATGTCGTCGCGCACGAACGCGAAGTCCATGGGGGCGCTGACGTGCTCGCGCGGATGGGCGCGCCGGTTCTCGGCCGCGCGCTCGTCGGCGGCCGTTTGCTCGCGCTCGCGCGCGAGCGCGAGCAGGGCGTCGCGCACCTGGGCGAGCGCCTGGCTTGTGCCCGCCTTGTCGCGCACCGAGTGCCGCGCGCTGGGCGGGCGCCGGCCCGCGCCCGGCTCGGGTGCGGGCCCGGACGCGCTCTTGGCCTGCTCCTGGACCCCCGAGGCGGTGCGCAGGCACTGCGGGCAGGTCCCCTGCGCGGCCTCGCCCTCGAACTCGCGGCCGCACTGTGTGCACAGGGTCATGGCGTGGCACGCTCCCCAGGCTGGCCGGGGCCCGCCCCCACGGCCCAACCGTTCCCGAGGCGCAGGCCCGCGCTCGTGACTGTACGCGCCCCTGCGCGCGCGGTCAAGGCCGCCCCGTCCTCAGATAGGCCCGCCCCGCGGGCCGGCGAAAAACCGGCCGACCGGCGAAATCCGGTGAAGGTGGGCGCGGCGCCGTGACGATACACACAACACAGGCGGACGGCAGGGGCGCGCCTAGTCCCGGTCCGCGCGTGCCAGGCGAGGAGGAAGCATGGTGTCCAGGAAACTGGCCGTCCCCCGAGGGACAAGGGTCCGGCGCATCAACCTCTCCCGCAAGCAGGCGGTCTGCCCCCGGTGCAGGCGGCTGTGCAAG
This sequence comes from uncultured Planctomycetales bacterium, assembly GCA_964577825.1. GTDB lineage: Bacteria > Planctomycetota > SZUA-567 > SZUA-567 > JAFGNG01 > CAZOBJ01. The sequence goes on along the minus strand of CAZOBJ010000048.1, from coordinate 826 downwards.
CGCCATTCGCTGGGCACCCGGCGTCTGCGCGAGGTCGGCATCAGCGGGCCGACCCTCCTGGAGGTCACCTACAGCAAGCACTACTGCGAGGACTGCCGCCGCCACTTCTCCCTGCCCATGGACCACCTGGCCATGCCCAGCGGCCGGTTCACGAACCGCGTGCGCCGCACCGCGATCGACCTCGTGGTCAAGCAGTCCATGACCCTGGAGAAGGCCACCCAGCGCATGCGGCAGAAGTACCACGTGCACGTGCCGCCCACCACCCTGCACGACTGGGTGGTCGCGGAGATGGACGTGCCGCGCACCTAGGCGCGCCAAGCACCCCGGCCCGCGCCAGCGCCGACCTGTCCGTACGTTCCGAACCTGCGCCGTACGGACACGCACACACCCCGATCCATCCCGATGTTCCACATTTTCAAGTAGCCCGCTGAACGTCGTCCCCACGCGCTGCGCCACTTTTTCAAATAAGCGGCTGAGCGTTCGTCCTAACGCGCTGCGCCATTTATTCAAGTAGCTGGCCGAGCGTTCCACTCCACGCGCTGCGCCATGTATTCAAATAAGCGGCTGGGCGTTGGGCGCTGCTCGCTGCGCGGCACCACGCACCGCAATCCCCGCCCGCACACCCGCTTGACACCGGCCTTCCGTGGGGTAGGGTGTGGATAGGAGGCGGGGCAGAGACAGACACGCAGGGCGCCCGAGGCATCGCAGGGGAGGCGTCATGGACCATGGCTTCCGATCCCCGACCCGCGCGTTCGTGCGCGGCGCGGTGCGCGTGGTCGTGTCGGCCCTGGTGGTGGGCCTGGTCTGGTATGTGGTGCTGGCCGCA
>CAZOBJ010000047.1:0-23623 GCA_964577825.1 uncultured Planctomycetales bacterium | reverse complement strand
ACGCGCACGCCCTGCCCGGCCACACCCACGCGTACTACGCCTACGACAAGCGCGGCTGCATAGGCCACTGGAGGGACCGCGTGTGAACCAGCTCGGCAAACGCAGGCTCGCCATCCTGGTCGCCTGCGGGCTGGTGGTCGTGGGCGCGGGCGGGTCCCCCTCTCCCTTCGGGAGAGGGTCGGGGTGAGGGACGGTGCGCGCTGCGGCGGCCTGGGCGGACATATGCGCCATGTCGCCGGCACGAGAGTCCAGGTGCCTGACATCGGGGGTGTTCAAAGATGACCCATCGGCGTGGCTGGACATTGCTCGTCGTGGGCGCGAGCCTAGTCGCCGTACCCGCATTGCTCGTCTTCTGGCAAGCATCTCAACCTGGGGGCGGCGCGGGGGCGGAGCCGCTTGGGAGGTCCCTGTACGAGGGGTATGATGCCGTGCGCGAACGCACGTCCGGCCTCGCCCAGGAGGCACGAGATCGGGCGGAGCCGCCAGCGGCGCGAAAGAGGCAAGAATCCCCGCCCCCTGCGACCCTGGGGCGGCAATTCGCTACGTACGAGGTCGATCCGGCGGACTTCAACAAGCCCCTGTCCCCCTTCAATGTGTATCTCGATCTTCGCGTTAGGGGCGGACCGAGACAAGACACGTACGTCACCGTTGTCGCACAGCACGGCCGGCCCGTAGACTTCGCGTCCGGGACGTGGCAGCAAGGCCAGATTCGCCCGTACACATACACCTGGCAGCTCAGAGACAAGACGGGGGACGTAACGAACGAATGGCTGGCCCATTTTCTGGAAAACAGGGACCAGACCTATCACACGATCGTGCGCCTGCCCCTTGAGGACCTCAATCGGTCGCACCTGCTCCTCTACTTCGAGCGCATAGACCAGAACCCCATCCCTGAGCACATGACATTCGATGTCGACCTCAGCGGCGTGGACTGGCGGAGGATCGACCCCGGTCACAAGTGGCGATGGCGAGACGGCAAGCTGACGAAAGACTGAAGCCCACGAGGCCACCGACGCGCTCTTCGTTGTGGGCGGAGCGCCGCAATGAATGGCACCTCCAGCTGCGCAGACCGGATCCGGCGACGCCTGCCGCATATCTGGGTCGTGAACATCGGCGTTTGGCTGGTGTGGCTTTTCTTTCACACAACGGTCAGCATGGGCGGCGAGCTATGGGTCTTCGGCGCGTGGGTTGGACAGACGAGCTCGTTTGTCCTCTTCCTCCTTGTCGCCGTCACCGGCGTTGCCCTGAACAGCCTGCTTGCCTGGTTTGACCGGCAATGCCGTTTTCTGGCGTTGGTGCTCTTGCTCTTGTATCTGGGCCCTGTTGCATATTGGATCTTCGCGTAGGCGCGCGGGCTGTCTGAGAAGTCCCTCCCCCTCACCCCCTCCCGGAGGGAGGGGGGGGACTGCTCTCTCCCTCTCTCCTCGGGAGGGGGGACGCCCCCTCACTTCCCCTGCCAGCGCTTCTCGTACAGGCGGCGCAGCTCGGCAAAGGGCTCGGGGTGGTCGTCGACCCGGATGTCCACGTACACCGACTCGTGCCTGTCCGCGGGCACGGGCAGGGTGCGCAGGGCGGCCGACTGCTTGCCGCGCGAGTCGCCGCCCCGGGCGTCGCCCGCCTCCAGGGCCGCCAAGAGCCGCTCGCCCAGGGGCCGGCCCGGGTCGCGCTCGAACGCCTCGACCATGGCCGCGACCACGTCTTCGCCCGTCAGCGTGTTGCCCGCGGCCACGCACGCGCGGCCCATCCGGTGCGCATGGGCGGGGGTGCACGAGGACCCGGTGTACGCGCCCATGCGCGCGCGCGCGTCGATGGCCAGGAGCTGGCGCGTCTCGGGGCGGTCGTCGCCCTCGAGCGCGTAGGCGAGCGCGTCCTGGGGGTCCGCGCCCTCGGCCATGCGCGCGAGCGCCCGCTCGGCCAACAGGTGCTTGTTGGCGCTCTGCGTGTTGCACGCGCCCACGCCCTGCCGAAGGTGCAGGACCGCCGGGCCCACGGCGAAGTACTTGCTCGCCACCGCGGCGCCGAACCGGCCGGCCTTGCGGTCCACGGCCACGAGCGAGAACGTGGCGCAGTGCTCCTCTCCGGCGTCCGCCTGCGGGGCCTGCCGGATGGGGGCGAAACGCTCAGGGTCGCGCTCCGGGTTCGAAGTGCGCATCGACACAAACGGCATCCTATCCTCCTTGCGCCAACGAGCGGCCCAAGCGCCCCGCGCGGGGCGATCTCCCCTATTCGTCCAGGGCCTGGAATTCACCGCTCTCTTGAATCCGGACCGGGTACCCCTCCAGCGTGGCGGGCACCCTGTCGACGAGGTCCGGAGAACGGTCCGATACATAGACCTGAATGCACGGCCTGCCCTGGCTCTGCGCCCGTGCCACGCCGACCACGCCCGGCAGGGAGAGCAGTCTTGCGCGATGCGCGTCCAGAACTCGGTCGATGGGGTTTGCCGGCATGTCCATCAACCTCGGCCCATCACAGGCGCGGTCTTCTTGGTCAGCGGGGGCGCGGGACCCAAAGGCCCCCGCCCCCGCTTCGGTTGGTCGGTCGCTTGTACGCGCGTCGGCCGGTCCGGCGTCTACTCTCCGTCAACGGCCACGCCCAGGGCGTCAAGCACGCGGTCGATCCTGTTGGCCACGGCCAGCTTGCCGTTGCGGTTCCCGGCGAACAGCAGGCCCACCGGGTTGCGGCCGGGCTGGCTGACGAGCAGAGACCCCGAGTCGCCTGACTTCAGGAAGAGCTTGCGAGCCTCCACGACGACCTGATCCTCGAACAGGGCGGTGCCGCTCGTATAGCCCACCTTGATGGACGCGTTCACGCCGGTGACCACACCCTCGGTCCACTCCGTGGTCCGGCCGAACTTCTGCACGGCCAGGCCCACCTCCGCCGACGCGGTGGCCGCCTTCGGCGCTCCGTATCCGGCCGAGGGCGTTGCCCGGCCCAGGCGGTCGGCCGAGGTCAAGGCGATGGCCGCGTCCACGTAGTTGGCGGTCGTGCCGTCGAACACGATGGCCACGAACGCCGCGAGGGCGCCCAGCTGGTTGTCGGGGTCGTACACGCACCCGGTGTCGTACAGACCCGGCTGCAACGCCTCCTCGCCGAGCGCCGCCTCGTTTTCGCGGGCATACACGTGGTTGTTGCTCAGCGCATACACGTTGCCCGTGGCGTCCCGGACCCGCGCCCCGATCGTGCCCGCGGAACACTCGTTCGCGTTTCCGGTGGACACGCCGATGGGTACGGGCCTGGGCCAGCGCTCGGTCGTGCCCGGCTCCGGCGCATCGCCCGTGCCCCCGCCCACGGAGATGGTGACCGAGTCCAGCCCGGTCAAGCCCCCGGCATCGGTGGCCGTGGTGGTGACCGAATAGTCGCCGTCGTCGAGGGTCGCGTAGAACTGGCCGCCGGTCCCGATCTCCACGCCGTTGGCGGTCCAGACCAGGTCCGCCGTCAGGTCGCCGTCCTCCTTGTCCGTGGCCGTTCCTTCAAACAGGATCGAGGTCCCGGACCCGAAGGTCTCGCCGTCCTTCGGGCTTGCGATCGCGACCTTGGGCGCGCGATTCGGCGGCCCCTTGCCCTCGGGGGGCGCGAGCGCGTAGATCTTGCCCGTAACCTGCACCTCCACGGGAACGCCATCGAGCGACCTCGGCACACCCGTCGTGCCGGCCCGCTCCGTGAATACGCGCACGGCCGGCCGGCCTTCGCCGGTCAAGCCGACGGCCGTGCCCACCACGCCGGGAACCGACAGCAGGCGAGGATTGTGCGCCTGCTGGGCCCCGAGGGCGCGCTCCAGGCCCGGCGGCGTCTCCGGCGCTCCGGCCGCATGAGCCATGCCCGCTGCGACCAAGAGCACAATCAGGGCGGTTCCCACCATTCCCAACCTGCGCATCGCCCACCTCCTTCGTATCTCCTGGCGTCGGGCTCCTGCGTCCGGCAGGCCGCCACGGCGCACTCATTTCCCGCCAGAATGTCAGCCCGGAACCCCCATGCCAACCTATATGCTCGGCGACGCCTCGCCCGTCAAGCGAATCTCGGAGAAATATTGAGCCGCCGAGAGAATCCGACCCGATCACGGGTCGACCGCGGCCGAGGGCGGGTCCTCGGCCGGTTCGGGCTGTGCGACCGGCGGCAAGACGTGCGGGCCACATGTCCAGACCGCCGCGCCCCACGCGTGCGCGGCGCTCGCTACGCGTACTCGACCACCGCCATGCCGTGGATGTGGATCTCGGGCACGGCGATGCTGATGCGCGAGCCGGTCTCCTGGGTCCACTTGAGGCGCCTCTTGTCCGGGGCCAGGTACACCTTCTTGACCTTGCGCCCGCGCGGGACGCGCGCGGTGACCGTGAGGTCGCGGACGGGCAGGACGCGCGCCACCGGGGGCATCCTGCCCGTATACATGCCGCGCGAGGGGTTGGTCTGATAGTTGACAAGGTGCACGACCACGCGCGACTCCGCGTCCTGGACGTACGCGTTCGCCTCCACGCTGGCCGGCGCGTCGACCTCCACCGCGGGCCGGCCGCCCGCCCAGCGCGCGGCCCGCAGCAGCAGGGGATGGAGCAGCGGGTGGCCGTGGATCTTAAACGACGCGGCGAGCTTCGCGGACAGGTACACGGCCCGGCCCTTGCCGAAGCGGTTGGCGACCAGGACCGGATAGTCGGTCGCCTCCGGCCGGCCCCGCCCGCTGATCCAGTCCATCTGGCCCTCGAACTTGCCGCCCTCCTGCCAGTGGATGGTGAACCGGCCCACGGGCTGCGCGCCCGGCCGGGGCCGCACCCACAGGGTGGGCGCCGGGCAGCTCATCCGCTCGCCGGGCACCAGCACGTCCTGGAAGAACTTGTGCTTGCGGTCGACCGAAATGAAGTACTGGTCGCGCTGCGCGGGGTGCTCCTTGCGCAGGACGTAGTCGTTGTCCACGTTGCCCGCGTAGGTGACCCCGAACACGTCCCCGAGCGCGAAGTCCGCTCGCTCCTTGCCCGTCTCGTCGAAGAGCGACGTGCCGAAGCTCGCCACCAGGCCCCCGCCTGCCTTGACGTACGCGCGGATCGTCTCGGCCTGGTCGTCGGACAGGCACGAGATGTTCGGCAGGACCAGCAGCTTGTACGGCCGCAGGCCCTCGGCGTTCAGGCGCCCTTCGGTGGTCAGGTCGTGGAGCACCTGTCCCTGCAAGAGCGCCTCGTGCCAGCCGACCAGGCTTTCGGTGTAGGGCTCGACCTGGCTGTGATAGTGCATGTCCCGGGTGCGGCGCGAGTGGAGCACCACGGCATGGCGCACCGGCTCCGCGCCGGTCAGCCAGGGCTCGCGGCGCTGGATCGCCTGCGAGGTCTCCAGATAGGCCCGGTCGAACGCGGGCGAGCACATGGTGGCCTTGCGCTTGTCCCAGAACCGGCGGTTGCGCCAGCCCAGGCTCTCGAAGGCGGGCGTCACGCCGTTGGCCAAGGCGGTCATCACGTCGGCGAAGAACATGTCGCGCGGCTTGGGCACGCTGTTGTCGCAGTAGCCGTAGTGCGTGTAACTGCCCACCCGCAGCGACATGGCGGCCGCGAGCTCCGGCCGCCGGGCGCTGAGCGCCCGCAGCACCCGGGCCCGGAACGCGACGCGGTCCACGCCGGCCACGTCGTTGACCAGGTACGTATAGATCGGCGCGGTGCGGTCGCAGTCATACCCGTGCTTCCATTCGCGGGTGGGGTTGCCCCTGTAGATGCAGGCATGCGCGATGTCCGGGTTCACGCGCTTGAGCACGGCGTCGGCCTCTTCGATGAACCCCACGATCCTGTCGTAGCGCCACTGCACGAACCTGCGCCACACCGGGTTGTCCCAGTCCTCCTGTTCGGGCATGTCCTCGCCCGCGTCCCGCCGGAAGAGCTCGCGGCAGTGCGGGCAGTAGCACGCGGTCTGGATGTTGTTGTAGTCCATCAGCAACTGGTCGAAGACGATCGCGCCGATGTCGTAGTGCGCGAGCTCCTCGACCTGCGCCATCACGAGTCCGCGCCAGTTCGGGTTGTTCGAACACATGTTGAAGACGCACCGCTTGCCCGCGACGTCCATCAGCAACCAGTCCGGGTGCTGGGCGGCGCGCAGCGTGTCGCGGCCGACCTGAAACATGGCCCCGGGCACGATGCCCGCGCGCCGGCACGCGGTGACGAGCTCGCCGAAAAAGTCCCGGTCGCCCATGAGCGAGAACCGGTGGCCGATCCGCGTGGCGTAGCAGGAGACCCCGCCGCCGCCCTTGGTGTGATGGTACATGACCTGGATGCCCATGCGCTTGAACGCGCGTATGTAGATCTCGGGGTCCAGGTACCGGTCCACGTCCCGCTGCATGGCCGCGCGCCGCTCGTCGGACACGGGCTTGCCCGTGATGATCTCGGTCGCCTCCGGGTCCCGGAAGTTGAAGGCCAGCATGACCCTGCGATAGGTCGTCTCGATCCAGGCCTTCGGGTCTTCCTGCGTTCGCTTCATGTCTGGGCCTTTCTCGCTCGTGCGCCTGTGCGCAACCCGTGGAAACGTGACCGCGCCCGCGGCCCCGGACGCCGGTCTACGCGTACTCGACCACCACCATGCCGTGGATGTGGACCTCGGGCACGGTGATGCGGATGCGCGAGCCGGTCTCCTGCGTCCACTTGAGGCGCTTCTTGTCCGGGGCCAGGTACACCTTCCTGACCTTGCGCCCGCGCGGGACGCGCGCGGTGACCATGAGGCCGTGCACGGGCAGGATGCGCTCGGCCAACGGCTCTCGTCCGGTGAGCACGGCGCGCATGGGCACGGCCTGGTAGTTCACGAGGTGCACGATCCGCCGCCCCTCGGCCGGCTGGTCGTACGCGTTCACCTCCACGGAGGGCGGCGCGTCGACCTCCACCGTGGGTCGGCCGCCCGCCCAGCGCACCGCGCGCAGCATCACCTTGTGCAGGAGCGGGTGCGCGTGGACCCGGTAGGACGCGGCGAACTTGCCGGCCAGGTACACCGATCGCCCCTTGCCGAAGCGGTTCGTGACCAGGACCGGGTTGTCCGTGGGCTCGGGCCGGCCGCGGCCGCTGATCGCGTCGTTGCCGCCCTCGAACGGTCCACCCTCGTGCCGGTAGATGGTGATGCGCCCCAGGGGCCGGGCGTCCGCCCGTGGGGTTACGCGGGCCATCGGCGCCGGGCAGGTCATTCGCTGGCCGGGCACGAGCACCCCGTCGAAGAACTTGTGCTTCTCGTCGACGGACAGGAAATACTGGTCGCGCTGCGCCGGGTTCTCTTTGCGCAGGATGTAGTCCGTGTCCGCGCCGTCCTGGTACGAGACGCCCAGCACGTCCGCGAGCGCGAAGTCCGCGCGCTCCTTGCCCGTCTCGTCAAAGAGCGACGGGCAGAAGCTCGCCACCAACCCGCCGCCGGCCCGGACGTACTGGCGGATCGCCTCGGCCTGTTCGTCGGACAGGCAAGCGGCGTTCGCGAGCACCAGCACGCTGTACCCGGGCAGGTCCTCGGCATTGAGCCGCGCCTCGGTGCCCATGTCGTAGAGCACCTGGCCGTTGAGCAAAGCGCTGTGCCAGCCCCAGAAGGACTCCTTGTACGGTTCCACGCCGCTGCCGCTGTGGTACCGGAAGTCCCGCGTGCGGCGCGAATGCAGGAGCATGGCGTGGCGCAGCCGGTCGGTGTGCACGAGCCAGGGCTCGCGCCGCTCGATTTCGCGCGTGGCCTCTCGGTAGATCTCGTCGAACACGGGCGCGCACATGGTGGCCTTGCGCTTGTCCCAGAACCGGTGGTTGCTCCATCCCACCGACTCGAATGCGGGCGTGGCACCGTTGGCCAGGGCGGTCATCACGTCGGCCAGGCACATGTCCCGGGGCTTGGGGATGCCCTTGTCCACGTAGTGATAGTGGGTGTAGCTGCCCACCAGGAACTCGAAGTCGCAGGCGAGCTCGGGCCGGTGGCGGCTGAGCGCCCGGTACCAGCGCGCGCGGAACCCCACCCGGCTCGCGCCGCCCACGTCCCCGAGCAGAAAGTCGAACAGCGGCGCCGTGCGGTCCGCGTCCCATCCGTCCTTCCAGTCGTTGATCGGGAAGGCCTTGTAGATGCTGGTGAGCGCGATGTCCGGGTTCACCCGCTTGCGGATGGCGTCCGCTTCCTCGATGAACTCGGCGAGCTTCTCGTACCGCCAGAGCACGAACTTGCTCCACAGGGGGTTGTCCCAGTCCTCCTGTTCGGGGATGTCGTCGCCCACCTCCTGTTGGAAGAGCCGCCGGCAGTGCGGGCAGTAGCACGCGGTGCCGATGTTGTGCCAGTCCAGCAGAAGCTCGTCGAACACGAGCGACCCGATGTCGTAGTGCGCGATCTCCTCGGTCTGGGCCATGACGATCGACCGCCACTCGCGGTTGTTCGGACACAGGGTGAAGGTGCACCGCTTGCCCGTCGCGTCCATCTGGAGCCACTCCGGGTGCTGGGCGGCGTGCACCCGGTCCATGCCCACCTGGTACATGGCCCCGGGCACGATGCCCGCCTTGCGGCACGCGGTGACGAGCTCGCCGAAAAAGTCGCGCTCGCCCATGAGCGAGAAACGGTGCCCCACCTTGGTGGCGTAGCAGGACACGCCGCCGTGGTTCTTGGCGTGGTGGTGGAGGACCTGGATGCCCATGCGCGTAAGCGCGCGCACATAGATCTCCGGGTCCAGGTACCGGTCCACGTCCCGCTGCATGGCCGCGCGCCGCTCGGCGGACACGGGCTTGCCCGTGGTGATCTCGATCGCCTCCGGGTCCCGGAACGAGAACCCGCACATGATCCTGCGGAACGTCGTCTCAAGCCATGCCTTGGGGTCTTCCCGGTCTCGCTGCATGCCGTCGCCTTGTTCGCTGCTGCGCCCTTGTACAGACCCCCCGCACCCGCGCAGCCCCGGGTGCGGGGGGTCGGTCTGTCGCCCGTCGAGTCGTCCCTGGGTCCTGGACGGAGCCCTTACCACGTGGTGTACTGCAGCCACTTGTCGTCGAGCTTCGGGGCCTGGTAGTCGACCTCGCGGTAGGGCGTGGCCTCGTCTCCTTCCTCAAACTGCACCGCGTCGATGCGGTACCCGCCCCGACCCTGAGCCGTGAACCCGATGTTCACGTCCCCGTGCCACCATTGGTTCCAGTCCTCCTGCGGCAGCACGATGGGCAGGACGTAGCGCTTCCACTCGGTGGTGGGCTCGATGGTGTGCGTGATCTCCCCGCCGCGGCCGCCGGAGAAGGACACCTCCAGGGGCGGCGCATCCGCGGACAAGGCCTTGGCCGCCAGGGACAGGGTGTACGGCGTGTCGGGCCTGCGATCCTCGAACGCGAACTCACACACCGCGTTCCAGGACCAGTACGCACGATCCTGCTCCCAGCGGATGAGCAGGCTGTTCTGTCCGTGCCAGGCGTCCTGCGCGTCGGCGTACATGATGTTACGCCCGGAACGGCTGTAGGTGCCCCAGTTGTCCGGCCAGCCGGGCAGGGTCTGCGCCTCGAAGCTGCCGTTGACCACAAGGTTCGGCACCGCGGGCGGGGCCAGGGGCACCACCTCCACGTCATCGACCCAGATCGACCCCTCGCCCTGGGGCGCGTGCGGTCCGACGAGCAGCGTCCCGTCCTCCCGGGGCTCGTGCAGGTCCACCTGCACCTGAGTCCACTCGGCCTGGTCCACGGGCAGGCGGAACCCGGCCACCCCGAAGAAGTAGAACCGGGGCGGCTCCGTGCCCTGGCGGATGTCCGTGCGGACCCAGGCGCTGAGCCGGTACTTCTGTCCGGCCTTGAGCGCAACCCGGGTCGTGGCCCGCGCGTGTTCGGCGTCCTCGGGCGCGTCCAGCCGCAGGCATCGGTCGCCCGAGTGCGGGGCCTCGGTCACGATCTCGCCCCCGGTCCAGCCGCCCTGGGCCTCGAAGCCGGGGTTCTCTATCAGGTTCTGGCCTTCCTCGCGCTCGGGATGGAGCACGATCGGCTCCGCGGCCTTGGTCCGCACGAGGTGCACGCCCACCTGCACGGGCGTCCCCGGCTCGCGGGTCGAGCCTTCGGTCACGTACACGCGCACGGCGAAGGGCTCGAGCGCGTCCTCGAACGCGCCGTCCTCCACCGGGTAGGTCTTGCCGGTGAAGTGCTCGCGAACCGTGCTCTCGGGCCCGAGCGAGCTGACGCGGAAGGCCGCGTCCAGCTCGTCGCGCCAGGCGTTGGCCGCCAGGATCATCTCGCCGCCGCCGGGCAGGTCCTTGACGAGCACCTGTACGAGGGGCAGGTCCAGGGTGGTGCCCACGTCGTGGATGGGCTGGAAGTCCGCAAGCGCCGCCGCCGGTCCGGGCGGCAACACGGGCTGGCCTCGCTGCGCGCGCAGGTTCACGTCCACGCGCTGGGGCGGGGTCTTGCCCATGAGCACGGGCGCCAGGTCCTTGGCCTCCTGGGAGACCGACCGGAGCATCGCCCAGTACGTGGGGTGATACACCGGATGCCGGAAGTAGATGAGCCCCTTGGCCTCGTGGATCAGGCACAGGTACACGGTGCAGCGCAGCTCCTGCGGGGTCAGGTTGCGCGTGTAGTCGGGCCGGTCGGTCTGCGGCGTGGCCAGGAACGGCCGGTGGTGGCGGGCGGCCACGATGTGCATGCCGGCCACCCGGCGGGCGAGCGGGATATCCTCGCGCACGATCGGGTCCCAGTATCCGTGCATGCCCAACAGGTCGAAGATCTCGTACCCCGAATCCGGCCACACCGAGTTGCCGGAACTGTACATCGTGTGGTAGGGGTCCAGGCGGTGGACAATCTCGTAAGTCCTCTTGCCCAGGTCGAAGAACCTCTCGCCCGGCTCGTCCAGGCCGTAGTACCCGATCACGGCCGGATGCTGGCGGAACTCCTCGATGTACGCAGGCAGGTTCTCCACGCCCTGGAGGTAATTCTCGCGGAACTGCGCATCGCCGTAGCGCAGACTGGGCGCGAACCCGGTGCAGGTCTCGAACACCCGGATTCCGGCCTGCTCTGCGGCGTCGAGCTGCTCCAGGGACCGCGGCAGCACGTCGAGCGTGCGCCCGCCCACGACCCACCAGCGCACCATGGCGTCGTACCCGGCGTCGGCGAGCTGCTGGATGTTCTCTTCGGAGATGCCGCCGTACATCATGAACCCAACCGGGAACCAGGGCTCGCCGTCGACCAGGATGCACTCGTTCACCTGGTCGAGCTTCACCTCGCGCACGCCCTCGGGCGCGGGCGGATGCTTCTCCAGGGTGCGCACGAGCGCGCCGAGATCGCGGCCGTCTTCGCGCAGAGACACGCGCACGGTGTAGCGCCCAGGCGCAAGGCCTGCGAGCGAGACCTCGAACGCGGGGCCGTTGACCGCGTCGCGCTCCTGCGCGGCCACCACCCGGTCCTGCGCGTCGCGCACCTCCAGGCCGAAGGACTTGCCCGCCAGAGCCCGGTCCGTGAACACGGTCTTGCACAGGACCTGCGCCTCGGGCTCGGAGGTGTAGTAGTTGCGGTCCAGCCACACGTCGAGCGGGGTCAGCGCGTCCGTGCCCGCCACGGACGCGACCGCGCCGATGGGCCGGCCGTCGAGCTCCAGCCACGCGCGCGCCGTGCGCGCGGCGGGGGCGGCCACCGGCACCTGCACGGTGTAGGTCTCATGCTCCACGAGCGAGCCCAGGTCCAGGGGATGCTCGGTGCGCTTCGGGTCCGCGCCCCAGGGCCGGTCCTCGACCACCACGGTCACGGTGCCCGGCTTGCCCCCGCGGTTGGACAGGGCCAAGTCCAAGGGGAAGGTCGCCTGCCCCTGGGCGGTCCGGTACCCGCTCACCCGCGCGCCGGTGAGCACCGGGGCGAACAGGGCCGGGGTCTCGGCCTCCTCCAGACCGGTCAGCCGGCCGAACCGCTCGGGGTCGTGAAAGGTCTTCTGCACCGCCGCCCAGGTCAGGAACCGCTGGCCGACGCCGTACCGGGTGCGGGTCAGGTTCAGGTACAAGGGCTCGGCCGGCAGCCGGCCCGCGCCGAAAATGTACAGGGGCAGGGCCATCTCCGCGGTCCATTCGCGGGCGCCCACCGCGGTGGCCGAGGGCCAGGACACGTCCCAGCCGAGGTCCTTGCGCTCGCCGGCGACGCGCTGCTCGTACTTGGCGTTGCCCGCGCCGAGCGTGAAGTGGTAATAGACCTGCGGCCGGGCGGCCAGGAACACCTCCACCCGGTCGTCTTGCCTGAGGGTCTCCGGCCGGCCGGTATGCTCGGCCCGCACGCCGCGGTCGGGCTCCTCCTCGCAGCGCATGGCCACGTACAAGTAGTCCCCGTCCGAGGTGACCCACGCCTCGGTGCGCACCTCGGGCGCGGCGCCCGTGCCGAACTCCGCGAACGCGTCCGTATGCGCCGCGTCGTCCCAGCAGGCGTCCTGGAGCTGGCCGTCGATCTGCGGGGGGTCGCCGGCCAGGGGAACGAGGTCCAGCATCGGCGCATCCGCGGCCCACACCGCGGCCGCGCCCACCATGAAGACCAACATCGCGCACGCAATCCGTCGCATCGGAACGCTCCTCATCTCGACACCCCTCCCGTCAACAAAGTCGCCGGCACACTTCGGCCGACGCCGCGCACCTTAGCCGCGCGTGCACAACCGGTCAACGGAAACGTTTCGCAGGGTCGAATGGCCCGTTGCCTGCGGGCGCCGGTCGCTCGATTCACACGGGTTCGAAGTACGCCCTGAGGAACCCGCTCATCGGCCCCTCGTGCACGGCGTACGCGAGAAACATGCGCCATCCCGCGCGCCGCTTGCGCTCCGGCGGGGGCATGCGCTGGTCGCCCCAGGAGTAGGTAATGACGGTCTTGCCCTCGAACTCGCACAGGTCCAGGTCGCTGGCGTTCTGATTGAGCGTGCGGTCCATGCGCGCGCGCTCCTCGTCGGAGGGGTGCACCCCGGGCGCGATCTTGCGGTCCTCGTCGCTCCAGGCGAGCAACGGGTTGAGGGGGCTGCCGTGCCAGGTGACGAGGTCCCGGCTGCGCGCGACGTAGGTGTTGAACTCCCGCATGTCCGATAGGCTGCGAAGCTGGATCGCGTAGGTCCAGCCTTCGGCGTGCCTGATGGCCACGGCGGCGGTGTAGTAGTCCAGGGAGTAGGTGCAGGACGCGGGCGCCGGCTGCCAGTGCACCAGGTCCTCGGACCAGGCGAAGCAGGTGCGCGCGTCATGGGCGTTGTTCTCCGGACAGATGTCGTACCCCATGAGATACCGTTCGCCCGCCCTGCACACGGACATGTTGAAGACCGTGTGCGGGAAGGTGAGCACGGTGCGCTCATCCCAGGTCACGAGGTCCGTGCTCGTAAGCGCCACCATCTCGCGCCCGCCCCAGCCGCCGCGCACCGCGTAGACATAGGTCCTATCGCCCTCGGCGTACGCACAGGGAAAGATGCATCCCTCGCCGAAATGCGGGCCAAAGGTGCGGTCGGCCATGTCGTAGATCCACAGCCGCGTAGACAGGCGCCCGCTTTCGTCGCGGCCGCGGTCGTTGACGAGCACCTTAAGTCGTCCCTGCCACACAAAGGGGGACGACTCGCACCCGTGCCAGAACGTGCCCATCTTGCGCAGGTGGGGGCGGGTGAGCGCCGGATAGGCCACGCGGCCGGCGGGCGCCTGCGCGTAGTCGGCCGCGACCTCCTCGAGGGTCAGCGCACGGCCTCCCAGGCGCACGTCGGCCATCGCCCCGCAGAACAAGCTCATGGGCCGGGCATACGGGTCGGGCCGCATGCCGCCGATGAGCAGGGGGGCGTTGGTCCTGCGCACCTGCGTTCGCCGTCCGGTGTAGGCCTGTGCGCCCTCGGCCGCGCGCCGGCCGTCCAGGTACACGATCAGGTCGCGGCCGTCGAACGTGGCCGCCACCCGGTGCCAGCGGTTGGGGGTGAGCCGCACCCGAGTCGTGACGCGATACGGACGGCCGGAGGGCTCCCACACGACAAAGGAGACCCGGCCGTACTCCACCAGGTGGAGCGCGTACGCCCCGTGCTTGTGCACAAGGTAGTCGCGTTCGCTCAGGCTGTCCGCACGCACCCAGGCCGCAAGCGTAAGCCCGTCGGGACAGGCGAGCGCCGGGGCGTCGGGCACGGTGATGCAGGTATTCCACCCATTGAAGAACAGGCCCTTGACCCCGTCCAGATCGGCAATGCGGTGGCGACCCTCGATCCGCCCCCGGGGCGCCTCTCCCAGGGCGTCGGCCACCGTGTCCCCGTCGGTCGTCTCCAGAGCCCAGCGGGCACGCCAGTCCATATTCGTCCTCCTCAGTGGGCCGCGCGGTCACAGGATGGGGCCCGCGCTCCGTCGAGCTCACTGCGGCGACCGTGGCGCCGATACCATAGGTCCGCCCCGGCCCGCAGGCCCGCGACTGCGCCCGGGATCGCTAGGGTTCGGCGCGCTTCAGCGTCACGCGC
The DNA here is from genome assembly GCA_964577825.1 of uncultured Planctomycetales bacterium. GTDB lineage: Bacteria > Planctomycetota > SZUA-567 > SZUA-567 > JAFGNG01 > CAZOBJ01. The sequence goes on along the minus strand of CAZOBJ010000047.1, from coordinate 9,277 downwards.
ACCAGATTCAGCCAGTCCGGCGCCGGGATCACCTCGGCATGCAGGCCCAGGTACACGTCCGGGTCCAGACCCTCCACGGTGGCGTCCGCAAACCCGGGCGCGGACACGGTGGCTTTGTAGGTGTACTGTCGATGCTCCGGGTTTTCGGGGTCGTCCGTGGCCAGGTAGTATTCGTTGGTCACGAACAGGGCCCGGTGGCTGTGCACGCCCGGGGTGCACCCGTGCTCGTCCGTGCGCGCCCGGCCGAGCACCACCGCGCCGGGCGCGTCCTGTTCACAGGTCAACGTTACGGTCGCCCCGGGCACGGGCGCGCCCGCCTCGTCGCGGACGGCGAACATCAGGTGCTGCTGCGCGATAAAGAGCGGATAGCTGCGCTCGCCCGTGTCGGGCCGCACCGCGCCCCGGCAAATGACCTGCTGCTCCTCGGGCGGGCCGAACACGCAGTCGATGGCGCGGATGCCGCCCTTGGTGTAGCGCAGCATCCAGTTGCGCTTGTTGTCCCGGAACCGGCAGCGCACGAGCGTCGCGCGCATGCCGCCGCCGTCGCCGACCGCGAGGTCGACATCGCGAAACACGCAGTCCTCGGCGTACTGGGGGCCGTTCACGAACACGGTGCCGATGTGCCGGAACGTGGTCCCGCGCACCACGCTTTGCGCGGCGTCGGCCGTAGCGAGGTGGTACAGCCGCTCGAACCCCTCGACCGTGCACCGCTCCAGGCGCAGCCGGTTGCCCGTGCCGTTCCACGAGGCCCGGTTGCCCCGCTGTGTGCTCACCGCCCCGATGTCCGCGTCGACCGCCACGAGCGCGCCGCCCGCCTCGAGCACCAGGCCACAGGCGCCCTGTTCGAGGCAGTCGAACCGCAGAGCCGGCCGGCTCGCGGCCGAGGCGGGCGCGCGCAACAGCAGGCCGTTCTCGCCCTCATAGCTGCGATAGTACTTGCCCTCCTTGGCGGCCGCGACCACAAGGTCGGCCCGCATGCGCAGGGTCTCGCACCTGTCCTGCGAGGCGCCCACGCGCAGCCAGGACTCGGCCCCGTCGTCCGTGCCGATGCGCAGGCGCGCGGTCACGGTGTACGCGTTCTTGTCGCGGTCGTAGCGCACGGTGTTCCATCCGCCCGCGTCGTTCGCTTGCTTGAGCTGCGCGAGCGTGGCGGGCGCGTTCTCGGGATGCCCCTGCACGCGGATCAAGTTCTCTTGCGCGTCGTACGTAATCGAGCCCGCCCGCGCCTTCGCGCACAGGACCGCGAGGCCTGCGTACACAACTACGAGCAGGCCCCGCCTCGCTCGGCGCATGACGCGGGCCTGCCCGCGCACCGTTGTTGCCTGCCCGGTCATGGCCGGTCCCCCTTGGTGAAGGCCGTTGCCTCGGGGCCCGGTTCGACCTGCACCGCGTCGATCCACAGCTTGCCCGGGTCCAGCAGGGCGATGCGGATGAAGCGGTCGGCGCGCTCCTCAAAGGTCACGGTGAAGGTGTACTGCTGCCACGCGTCCGTAGCGGTGAACTTCTGATGGTGGCCCCAGTGGAACATGACCTGGGTCAGGCGCTCGGGCGCGTCGGCCTTCATCTGCCAACTCAGCGTATACGTGCCCGGCGCGAGCTCGCCCGCGCTCGTGACCGCGTTGGGCGCGTCGTGCAACAGGCTCTGCGCGCGCGGGCCCTCGCGCTTCTCCATGCGCAAACTGCGCTCGCCCTCGTACACAACGTCCGTGTCCACGGCCCACACGCTGTCCCGTCGGCCCAGGAACCCGGGCTTGTCGATCCCGGCGGGCTTCCAGTGCGCGGGCCACAGGGGCAGGGACGCGAAGTCGCGCTCGAACCCGGGGTTCTTCACGTAGTTGCGGACCTTGCCCTCCTGCACGTACAGGAACACGTCGTCAAAGGCCGCAGTGCCCTGGCCCTCCACACGACAGTAAGGGCTCACAATTACGGGCGCGTCGCGCGTCTTGAACGCGACCCGGTACTCGCCCCACCCGGTGCGGTCGCGCGCATGGACTTCGCTCGCCCTACGCAGGTACAGGGCCTCGGCGCCTCCCGCCAGGTTCAGGCTCGCGCGCGCGCCAACCGACCGTATGTACCCGCCGAACACGTACCAGGCGTTCGGCTCCAGACGCACCTGCCACCCGGACATCGCGGCCCGGGAGTCCGCATGCGCCAGGCTCGCGTACACGCCTTGGTCCCCGGTGCGCCGGCCCCGGTCGCTGATCTCGATCAGGCCCTGGTCGGCCGCTTGGCCCGAGACCCCGCCGCCCCAGGCCGCGCCCAGCTCGAACCCGGGGTCCAGGATCAGGTTCTCCCTGGGCGCCTCTTCGGCCTCTTGCGCCTCGGCGGCCTCGGCTCGCTCGGGCGCGTGCTCGCGGGTCACGTCCAGGGTCACCCGGCCGTGCGGGGGGAACGTGCCCACCAACTCGTACACATGGCGTGCGTGCCCCTCGAACCGGTCCGCAAACGCCCCGTCGCGCACGGGCACGGTGCGTTCCTCGAACCACACCTCGGCCTCGCCGGCGTACTCGCCGGGCAGATGAATCGTGGCCTCGATCGGGTCGGGCGCTGCATTCGCGGCGATCACGAACGTGCGGCTCTCGTGGTTCTTCACAAGCACCTTCAGGCTGTCGCGCGTGCGCGCGTCAGTGTACCGGACCTCCTGGGGCGGCGAGGCCCCGACGAGCACGGGCTCGAGCGCGCGCAACTCGGCGGCGAGCTGCTTGAGCGCGAGCCAGTTGTCCACGTATCGCGGCGGCCACACCCACCACAGCAGGCTCCGCGCGCCCGCGATCACGGCCAGGTACCCCTGCACGGTCTGCTCCGGGCCGGTGAGGCCCACCTGCCGCGCGGAGCTCATCTCCATCAGCGGCACGTGGAAGCAGGGCACGCCGTACTCCTCGCAGCGGCGCACCGCGTTGCTGACCACCTCGTGAACCCGGACCATGGGCGTGTAGGGCCGCGGGTAGCGGTGCCGCTCGGCAATGTCGAACACGTCGCTCCAGTCCGGGATCGGCCGGCAGTAGCAGATGAGGAGCGGATGATACGGGTCCTCCTCGCGCAGCTTGTCCGCGAACCGGCGGCACACCTCGTAGTGGGGCACGCCCGGCTCGTCCGGGCCGAAGTAGATGGTGACGGCCGGATGGTCGCGCGCTTCCCGAACGACCAACGGCAGGGCCTGGTTGATGAACTTGTCAATGTTGTCGAAGAACTCGGGATTCGCGTAGTGCAGGTCCCACGGGCTGAAGCAACACGGGACCTCCATCGCGTACAGCCCCGCCTCGTGCACCGCGTCGAGGTACGAGCGGATCCACTCCCGGCGCGTGGCCTCGTCTTGAAGGCGGTCGAGCGCGCCTCGTCCGCCGCTGGCGCCGCCCCAGCGGTTGGTCATGTTGAACCCGGCGGCCGCGACCTCGTCGAGGTACTCTTCGGGCACCTTGAAGATCCCGCGCAGGAACGTGGGCTCGCCGTCGATGAGCAGGGTCAGGGTGTCGTGGTCGACCTTGACCTCGCGCACCCCCTCGGGCGCGGGCTCCTCGCGGCGCAGCCGGAACGTGGACGCGCCGAGCTCGCGGCCGGACGCGTCCTGCACGCGCAGGGCGGCCTGGTGCGTGCCCAGGGGCACGCCGTCCAGGGGCAGGGCCACCGCGGTGCGGTCGGGATCCTCGATCGGCGCGGACGCGGAAAGCGATTCCCCCTCGGGCAGCGACACGCTCGCCCGAGCCTCGAGCGGCGGGCCGCCCGGCTCGACGTTGAGCCGGAACACGGCGTGGGCCTGCGCCTCGGTGGTGTAGTAGCTGCGGTCCAGGACCGCGCGGAAGAGGTTCGGAAACGTCTCGCTTCCCACCGCGTTCACGTACAGGGGCGCGCCCGTGTCCGCGTCCACGAGCCGGACCTTGAGCGTGCGGTCCCCGAGTGTGCTGACCGGCATGGTGGCGCTCACGCGCACCTGCTCGTCGGCGTCGAGCGCGACCGGAAGCGCCTGCTCGGACACCTCGCCCAGGGAGGGGTGGTCCTCGAGCTGGACCTCGGCCTGCATGTCTCGCGCGCTCGCGAACACGAGCTCGGCCGTGTACGCGTACCCCTGCGCGCGCACCGCGTAGCGCTCGCCCAGATTGGCGGCCACGAGCTCGAACCCCAGGTACCGGGCCAGGTCCACCCGGGGGGTCTCCAGCGCCACGAAGGCCTCGGTGTTGTGGAAGCTCCCGTCCACGAACGAGTAGGACGCGAACTCGGGGTCTCCCGTGCGCCGGGCCCGGCAGAATTGCACCCGCCACCTGCCGCGGCCCAGGTCCGGCGAGAAGTTGTGCCAGGGAATGGCCACCTCCACGGTCCAGGCCTTTCCGGGGTCGACCGTGGTGGCAGACTGCCAGTCGCCGTTCCAGTCGTTGTCGCTTCGGCGCGGGCTGCCCCACACGCGCTGGTCCTTGCGGCTGTTTGCCGGATTGACGAGGAAGTGGTAGTAGGCGTCTCGCGTGCCCGGTGCGACAAAGAGCTCCACGCAGTCGTCCTGATTGACCGCACCGTCGAGCGGCCGGTCGCGGGCCTGCAGCCGGTCGGTGTTCGGCTCCTCACAAGTGAACGCCACGTACAGTCCGTGTGCATCGTGGCACGCGAACGCGGTGGTCTGCACCCCGGCGGTGGTCTGGCGGTCGTGGTGCACGAAGTTCGTGGCGCGCGCGGCCCGTTGCCACGCGGCGTCGGACAGGTCGCCGTCGATGTGCGGGGCCGCCTCCACCCGGGGCAGGTCCATGGGCTGTGCCGCCCGCGCCGCGCACGCCGCGGCCAGCACGAGCGCGCACGCACAGACCCGCGCGCGCATCCGTCGAATCCCCCGCATGGTCTCTTCTCCTTATCCCTACGGCCATATACCCGTGCGCCAATCCGGGTCGCACGTTCCCTGTAAAACAAATGTTCGAACGTCGCAAGCGTTCTCTTGTGGGGGCGTGCCCCCGCGGGCAGCGGCGGCCTACCGGCCGGGCCGACACTGGGACCGCCCGCCGAGCCAGCCCAGCCGGCGGCGCACCTCCAGGACCGCCTGCCCCGCGGCGAGGTACCCGAGGCTCGCGCCCAGGATGAGCGTCCATCCGGCCGCGCCCGGATGCCGCGTGCGCAAGAGGCCCGCGAGCCCGGGCGCGTAGACCGTGGACAGGAGCAGCCCCACGCACAGGACCACGCTCGCCCACACCCAGGGGTTGCGCGTGATCTCGTTGCGCAGGCGCGGGGCCCGCGGCTCGCGCTGGTTGAACACGTGCCACAGCTGACAGAAGCCGAGCGTCAGGAAGCTGACCGTGACCGCGCGTTCTTCGTCCATGCCCAGGTGCCACAGGCCCAGGAACAGCGCACCCAGCACGAAGGGGACCATGAGCGCGCCGTACACCGCGATCCCGCGCCAGTGGCGGCCGGCGAGGATGGGCTCCTGCGGGTCGCGGGGCGGGCGCTTCATGGCGTCGCCCTCGCCCTCGCCCACGCCCAGGGCCAGGGCCGGGAACACGTCCGTGACCAGGTTCAAGAACAGGATCTGCAAGGGCAGGATGGGCAGGGGCGTTCCCCCGAGCGCGGCCAGGCCCACCACCAGGATCTCGCCCACGTGGATGGACATGAGATAGGTCACGAACCTACGGATATTGCCGAAGATGACCCGCCCCCAGCGCACCGCCGTGACCACGGTCTCGAACGCGTCGTCGCGGAGCACCACGTCCGCGGCCTGGCGGGCGACCTGGGTTCCGCGCCGGCCCATGGCCACGCCCACGTCGGCCTGTTTGAGTGCGGGCGCGTCGTTGATGCCGTCGCCGATCATGGCCACGATCTCGCCCGACTCCTGGTGGAGGCGCAAGAGCCGCATCTTGTCCTCGGGCGTGGCGCGGGGGAAGACCTGGGCGCCGCGCACCTCGCGGCGCTCCTCTTCGCTCAGGTCGTCCTTGTCGGGCAGGCGGCCGATCTTCGGGTTCGCCTCGTCCACCACGCCCACGGCCCGGCCCACGCGCAGCGCGGTCTCCTTCTGGTCGCCCGTGGCCATGACCACGCGCACCCCGCCCGCCTGGCAGGTGTCGATGGCCGGCTGCACCGCGGTGCGCGGGGGGTCGTGCAGCCCGCACAGGCCGAGGAAGGTGAGGTCCCGGTACGGGTCTTCCTGCGCGTCGCGCGCAGTGCGCCGGGCCAGGGCCAGGACCCGCAGCCCGTCGGCGGCCAGGGACCGGTTGTGCTCGCGCCACCGGTCTTTCTCATCCTCGTCCAGGGGACGGGGGCCCTGCGCGGTGGCGACCCGGGCGCTCGCCTCCAGCACCGCCTCGGCCGCGCCCTTTACGGCCACGCACAGCTCCCCGTCCTCGTGCTCGTGGAACGTGGCCATCATCTTGCGCCGGGGATCGAAGGCGACCTCGCGGACCTCGGGCCGGTCCTTCAAGACGGCGTCGCGCTCCAGGCCCGCCCAGCGCCCGGCCTCCAGAAGCGCCACCTCCATGGGGTCGCCGACCGGGGCCTGGTCGCGGTCGCCGGGGTCGGGCAGGTCCGCGTTGTTGCACAACACCCCGACCTCCAGCGCGCGGCCCAGGACCGGGTCTTCCGCCGGGTCCAGGGACGCGCTCTCGCTCAAGAACCGCACCCGGCCGCCGTCCTCGTCCAACCGCACCTCCCGGTCGGCCAGGAGCAGGCGCACCACGCGCATTCGGTTCTCGGTGAGGGTGCCGGTCTTGTCGGCCAGGATCAGGGTGGTCGAGCCCAGGGTCTCCACCGCGGCCAGGCGGTTGACGAGCGCATTGCGCTCGGCCATGCGCCACATGCCCCGGGCCAGGGCGATGGTGGCCACAATGGGCAGGCCCTCGGGCACCGTGGCCACGGCCAGGGCGATGGCGCTCTCGACCACGAGGAAGAGGTCCCTGCCCCCGAGTACCCCCAGCCCCGCCACAGCGGCCACGATGAGGAGCGTCACCCACACGAGCCGACGGCCCAGCCGGTCCATGCGCTGCTGGAGGGGGACGTCCTGCTCCCCGGCCTCCTCCACGAGGCTGGCGATCCGGCCGAGCTCCGTGTCCATGCCCGTGGCGACCACCACCCCGGTGCCCGACCCGCGGGTCAGGGCCGTGCCCTTGTGCAGCATGTTCGCCCGCTCGGCCGGCGGCGCGTCCCGGTCTGCGGGCGCGGTCTCTTTGTCCACGGGCACGGACTCGCCCGTGAGCGCGGACTCGTCCGCGGCCAGCCGGTTCGCCTCGGTGAGGCGCAGGTCCGCGGCCACCAGGTCGCCGGCCTGCGCGTGGACCACGTCGCCGGGCACCAGGTCGTCGGCCGCGATCGTCTGTAGGTTGCCGTCGCGCAGGACCGTGGCCTCGGTGCGCCCGAGCGCCCGCAGCGCCTCCATGGACCGCACCGCGCGCCACTCGATCACGAACCCGATGAGCCCGTTGAGCAGAAGCACCGCCACGATGGCCAGACCCTCGACCGTCTGGTCGAAGGCGAACGCGAGCCCGGCCGCCGCGGCCAACAGCGCGGCGATCACGTTACGGAACTGCCCCACCGCGATGCTCAGGACCGAGCGGCGCTTCACCCGGCGCAGCACGTTGGGCCCGAATCGCTTGCGACGCTCTTTGACTGCCTGTGCAGACAGGCCTCGATTCGGGTCGACCCTCAGGGCCCGGCACACCTTCTGGGCCTCGCGCGTCCACGGCGCCTCGGGCGAGGCGGGGGCCTGGTCCTCGGATTGAGATCGGCGCAATTGCACCATGGTGGGGCTTTCTTCGCCTATGCGGGCGCGGCCGAGGCCTCTGCGGTCAGCCCGGCGGCGTGGCCTCCTTTTGCAGGAGCGCGCGGACCTCGTCGTCGGTCATTTCGTGGAAGTCCCGGTAGAACGAGGCCACGGCGAACGACCCCGCGGTCTGCGCCAGGAGCACGTACACCGCGTCCACGTGCGGCGCGACCCACGCGATCGAGTCGATGGGCGAGACGGGCGCACACACGGTCACCGACGCCGGCCCCAGGTTGCCCAGCGCATCCACCCCGGCCAGGGCCGTGTATCCGGTGGCCAGCCCGTCGTCGACCAGGTACACGTGCCGCCCCTCGACCGCGGGCGGGTCGTCGGTGCCCCGGTACGCGCGGGCGCGGCGGCGCAGCTCCCGGCGCACGTCGTCGAGCACGGCCTGCACCTGGTCCGAGCCGATGCCGAAGGCGCGCACCACCCGGTCGTTGAGCTGCACCCCGCCACCCAGCGTGGCCGCGCCGAAGCCCATCTCCGGGCTCGCGGGAATGGGCAGCTTGCGCACGACCAGGGTGTCCAGCGCACACCCGCGCGCCCGGGCGAGCGCCGCGCCCACCGGAATGCCGCCCCGGGGCAGGCCCAGCACCACGGCGTCCGCGTCGGGCTCCGGCGCCACGAACCGGGCCAGGGCCTCGCCGCCTTCGCGCCGGTCGGCGAACGCGGGGTGGGGGCCTTGGACCTCCCGCTCGATGTGCACGTTGTCCGCGCGCTCGGGTCGTCTTCGTTCGGTCGTCACGGCGCGGTCCTCCGACAGGGATCTGGCGGCGTTCGCACGCCGGGAAAAGTGCAAACCGCATTCCATGGCAAGGAGGGGTGCACCGCGCGACCCGGCGCCGGCGCGCCTGGGTGCGCCTGTCGCGAATCGCGCGGTTGCGCGTAGAAATCCACGCGGGCGCAGTCGGATCCGCCTGCGCCCGCGGCAGGTACGCCTACCGGCCGAGCCGGTCGACCAGGTCCTGGGCCGCGCCGATCGGGGTGCGCGGCCCGCGCGAGCGCGGGCCGCCCCCGGAGGAAGACTTGCTGTGGACGTGAATCGCTCCGTCCTTGACAGTGTGCTCGAGCCCATGTTGGTTCAGGATTTTCAGAAACACATCGAGGAGCATCGTGTTTCGCACGCGCAGGGTGACCCGGTACCTTTGGGCCAGCTCCGGCGCCATGACGAACCTCACGTCGCTCTCTTCTTCAAACATCTTGAGCACCTGCTCCAAGGGCTCTTGCTCAAGGTCGAGGGTCACCACTGCGGCCGCCAAGTGTTCAATCACTCTCGCCTCTTCCATTTCCCTCCTTTGCTTTGCAAGCTCTGCCTCCTCGCGGCGCCGCTCCCATTCTTCCTGCGATATTTCCTCCTCCTCGGGCGGCGGCGCGGCAGGCGTCTCGGCGGGAGCCTCTTGCGCCGGGCCCTCGGCGAGCTGCACCGGGGGTTCGGGCTCCTCTGCGGGGGGCGGGGCGGAGGGCTCGACCCCGTAGGTCACTTCCTGGCCGGTGGCCATGTGCAGCTCAAAGACCGTGTAGTCGTTCGCGGGCACGTACAGCCGCCCGTCGCTGTAC
>CAZOBJ010000046.1:0-24148 GCA_964577825.1 uncultured Planctomycetales bacterium | reverse complement strand
CGAAATCTGGCTCGCGTACAGGATGCCCCGCGCTCCGTTCTGGAATCGCAGAAGGCAGTTGCCGTCGTCGTCGAGCGGCCGCCCCTTGCGCAGCGTAGTGAGGTCCGCGCACAGCTCGGTGATCCGCAGTCCGGTCACGTACTCGGCCAGGTTCGCCGCATGCGTGCCGATGTCGCCCATGCACCCGCTTTTCCCCGCGCGCGCGGGGTCAGTGCGCCACACCGCCTGCTTGACGCCCTGCTTCTCCACTCGCTGGATGAGCCAGCCCTGGGGATACTCCACCACCACCTTCACGATTTTGCCGAGCTTGCGCGCGCGCACGAGGTCGCGCGCAAGCTTCACCATGGGGTAGCCCGTGTAGTTGTGGGTCAGGGCAAAGATCTGCCTGCGCCGCGCCTTAACGAGCTTTCGCAAGTCCTTTGCTTGGAGAAGGTTATAGGTCATGGGCTTGTCGCAGACTACGTGGAAGCCCGCCTTCCAGAAGGCGCGCGCGACCTCGTAGTGCAGGTGATTGGGCGTGACCACGCTCACGAAGTCGATGCGCTTGTCCTCAGGCAGCGCGGCCTCTCGGTCCAGCATCTGCTCCCAGGATCCATAGACCCGGTCGCGTTCGAGTCCTAGCTCTCGGCCCCGCGCGCGGGACTTTTTTGCGTCGCGGCTGAACGCGCCCGCAATGAGCCGCGCCTGGGCGTCGAACTGTGCCGCCTTGGCATGCACGTCTCCGATGAACGAACCAGGTCCGCCGCCCACCATGCCCATGCGCAGCTTGCCGCCGATTTCCTCGGCCATGACGTACACCTCCTGTCGTTGCTTCTAAGGTTGGCCCCCTATGGCAGTGTGCGGCCGAGGACGCCTTCGTCAAGCGAAAAAGCCTGACCCGAACCCGCGGCCCGTCTCGATTTGGCTTGACGCTGGCCTTTCTCATGGCTAGGTTGCTGTGCAGCCCGCCGGAGCCCGGAATGAACGAAGACCTGTTCCTGGTAGACCATCACGTGCACACGATCTACTCGGGCCACTCCGGCCCGGGCATGACGATCGGCCGCATCATTCACGAGGCCCAGAGCCATGGGTTGACTCGGATCGTGATCCTGGAACACGCTCCCGGAATCGGCGCGGACGTCCGAGAAGGCGTCTTGGCCGGGACGCATAAGGCGCGAGACACCTTGCGTGCGCACCTGGACGCGATTCTGGAGGAGCGGGATCTATGGACGGATCGAACTCCGATGCGTGTGCTGGTCGGCGCCGAGGTGGACCCCGACCCGGTGCACATGAACGGAGACCTGCTACTCGACGACCTTGCCGGCATGGACCTGGTCCTTGCCGGCTTTCACTATCTGCCCGGCGCGCGGGGGTTGTGGTTCGATGCTGTCACCTGGACGGACGATCAGCGTACAGCCATGTACGCAGAGTGGTTCCCCTGGGCCATGCGCGTGGCGGCCAATCCTCAGGTTGACGTGATTGCGCATCCAGGTCTGGCGCTTGCGCGCGCCGGCGGGATAGATCGGTTCTCCGGGCGAGTCCTGCAGGACTTTGAGAAACTCTTCCAGGTCTGCGCACGGCACGGGACCGCGATTGAGCTGAACGAGTCTCTGCGCGCAAAGTTTTCTCCTGCGCAGGCGCACTCCTACGAGGATCTGCTGGCCCTGGCGCGTGACACGGGGGTGGCTCTGTCCGTCGCCTCGGACGCCCACGCTCTTGCCCAGTTGGGCCGATATCGGTGGGTGCGCGGCCTGGTTTCCAGGCTGGGGCTCACCGAGGAGCACATGATCCATCCGCGTGCGCAGCGCCGCCGGGAGGCCCGTGCGTGAGCGCGGTCCCAAGCCAGGCCAACCTGACTCGTACCGAGGCGCTCACCGCCCTGCGACAAGCCGTGGATCGTAGGCACCGCGTGCTCCTGGAGGGCGCGCGCGGAAGCGCGGCCACCCTCGTCGCCGCCTGGATGCACCGGGAGTTCGCCGGTTGCCTGTTCATCGTGACCCCGGATCTGGAGAAGGCCGACACGGTCGAGGACGACCTCGACTGCTGGCAGGCGGGCCGCACACTCCGGTTTCCTTCCTGGGATGTCCTACCCACCGAGAGTCCGCATTTGGACCTGGAGACCCTGCGCGAGCGCGTGCGTACGCTACGGGCACTCGCCAATGTCTCGTCCAGGCCCGCGCCTGCGATTGTCATCGCGCCGATCGCGTCCCTGTTGCAGCCGACCGTCCCCCCCGATGAGCTCTCGCGCGGAGAGCTGCGCGTGGCTCCCGGCCAAGAAATGGCTCCAGAGGCCCTGTGCGCCCGCCTCGCCGATGCGCGGCTCGAGCGCACAGTATCCGCGGAGGCGCCCGGCCAGTTCAGCCGGCGCGGCGGCATTGTGGACGTGTTCCCCCTGTTCGGCGAGGCGCCCTATCGCCTGGAGTTCTTCGGTGACACCGTGGAAAGCCTGCACCGGTACGACCCGGCCACCCAGCGCTCCACCGAGCCTGCCGACGCCGCCGTACTCGTGGACCTGTCCACCGAGGGGGTGCATCGCGCCTTCCGGGGCGAGCCGTGCGCGTCCATTGCCGCGCACCTGCCCGAGGAGACGGTGGTCCTGGTGCTCGATCCGGATGACTGCGCCCACCACGCAGAGCTCTATGCAGAGGGGTACCAGGGCCAGCAGGCGCCGATCCGCAGCTTGGAGCAGGCCTGCGCCACGATGCACGGATTCCGTCGCGTCCTCGTCCCTCAACTGCGTGAGGACGAATGGCCCCCGGAATGGGGAGAAGGCGGCGAGCTCGCGCGCATCGAGCTCGACACCCACGGCCTGGCGCGTCTGGAGGGCACAACCGAACACGCGCTCAACGAGGTGCGCGTGCTCCTGGACGCGAGCGTGGCGGTCACGATCTTTTGCCACAACGACGCGGCGCGGCGACGCTGCCGCGAAGTCCTGCTCGAGGCTGGGGGAGCCCTGTCTACCCGTGCCGAGCTCACGCTCGGTCGCCTGACCGAGGGCTTTCATTGGCCCGCGCTCGACTGGGCGGCTATCAGCGCGCACGAGATTTTCCACCGCTATCGCGAGCGACGCAGAGTCCGCAAGCCAATCGCGCCCTCCCAGCCAGTACATGACTTCGCGGAATTGAGGCCCGGCGACTACGTCGTCCATCTACTGCACGGCATCGCGCGCAACCTGGGCCTGATGCGTCTGGAGCAAAACGGACAGGAGAGCGACTTCCTGGCGCTTCTTTTCGCTGAGGACACGCGCCTGTACGTGCCCACGAGCCACGTGGAGCTCGTGCACAAGTACATCGGCGGCCGCGGCGCGCGGCCGGAGCTCTCGCGCTTGGGCGGGCGATCGTGGCGGCGCAAAAAAGCGCAGGCCGAGCGCGCCGTGCGCGAGATCGCCGCAGATCTCTTGCGCCTGCAGGCGGTGCGCATGCATGCGCCGGGCATCGCCTATCCGCCGGACGGAGACTGGGAGCGCAAGTTCGAGGAGGAATTCCTGTACGAGGAGACCGACGACCAGCTCACGGCCCTGGCGGAGATCAAGGCCGACATGCAAGGCCGCGCGCCCATGGATCGCCTCCTGTGCGGAGACGTGGGATTCGGCAAGACGGAGCTGGCCGTTCGCGCAGCGTTCAAGGCGGTCGTAACCGGCCGGCAGGCCGCGGTGCTCGTGCCCACTACGATTCTCGCCGAGCAGCACCACCGCACCTTCACCGAGCGCATGGCCGACTACCCGGTGCGCGTCGAGGTGCTCAGCCGCTTCCGCACCGCGGCGGACCAGCGCCGCATTGTGGAGGCCGCACGAGAGGGCAAGGTGGACGTGCTGATCGGTACGCACCGGCTGCTCAGCCGCGACATGGGGTTCGACGATCTGGGCCTTGTAATCATCGACGAGGAGCAGCGCTTCGGCGTGGAGCACAAGGAAAGGCTCAAAGAGCTGCGCGCCTGCGTGGACGTGCTCACCATGACCGCGACGCCGATCCCCAGGACCCTGCATATGGCGTTGCTCGGGCTGCGAGACATCTCCACGCTCACCACCCCTCCCCTGGATCGCCAGGCCATCCGCACGCAGGTGGTGCGCTACCGCGACGACCTCATTCGCCGGGCGGTGCTGCGCGAGCTCGCCCGAAGCGGACAGGTCTACTTTGTGCACAACCGAGTGTACAATATCGAGCAGGTCGCGACGCACGTGGCCGAAATCGTGCCCGAGGCCCGGGTGGGCGTGGCCCACGGCCAGATGCCCGAGCGAGACTTGGCCGGAGTCATGCGGCGGTTCATCGACAACGACATCGACGTGCTCGTGGCCACCACCATCATCGAATCGGGCCTCGATATCCCCAATGTGAACACCCTGTTCGTGAACGACGCGGACCAGTACGGTCTGGCCGATCTCCATCAGCTGCGCGGCCGCGTGGGCCGATACCGCAACCGGGCCTACGCTTATTTCCTCGCCGGCAAGCGGCGTCCCCTAACCCCGGTGGGAGCCAAGCGCCTGCGCGCCATCGAAGAGTTTGCCCACCTGGGCGCCGGGTATGACCTCGCGCTGCGCGACCTGGAGATTCGCGGCGCAGGCAACCTGCTGGGGGTCGAGCAATCCGGCCAGATCCACCAGGTCGGCTATGACCTGTATTGCCGGCTGCTCGAGCGCGTGGTCAAGGAGCTGCGCGGCCAGCCCGCGGAGGAGCGCGAGCCCGTGGAGCTCGACCTCGGCTCCAGCGCGTATGTGCCGGACACCTACATCAATCTCGAACAGGAGCGGCTGCGCTTCTATCGGCGACTGGGTGCCACGGACACGGCCGAGCAACTCGATGATCTGCGGGCATGGACCGTAGACCGATACGGCCCCATGCCCGCGAGCGTGGAGGCCCTGTTCGCGGACGAGCGGCTGCGCCAGCGGGCGCGTGCGTGCGGGATCAACTACGTGGGCCGGCTGCCCAGGGCAGTGATCCTCGGTACACACGGGCCTCGGAGGCGGGCGGCCATGGACCGACTGCGCGACTATCAAGAACACGGCCGCAAGCTGGCGCCGCTCGAAGCAGAGCGGTATCGCCTCGGCCTGGGCTACTATGAGGAGGAGTGGCCCGGGTTCCACCGCGACCTAATCGAGGCCGCGCTCACCTTCTTGGAACAGGCGGGCATCCCCGATCTGGAGCCGGAACCGGTGGGCGGAAGCCCCTGAGATCAGCGGACTGGTCATCCCCGGCGCGCCTGCGCAAAGGGTGTTGTGCGCAGGCGCGGTTTATGTGGGGCGGTCGATGGCCGCGAGCTCCGCGAGTAGCGCCGTCTCTCGCTCCACTGCACGGTCGAGGCTGTAGTGGGAGATGACGTGTCGCCGGGCGGCCTGGCCCATGGCCTGTGCGCGCGCGGGATTACTCAGCACGTACTCGACCGCCTCCCGCATGCCCTGCAGGTCGTCCGGCCTGCACTGAAATCCGTGCGCATCGTGCACAAAGGCCTCACGCACGCCGAAGGCGTTGGTGGACACGGCGGGCAGGCCGCAGGCCATGGCTTCGAGCAGGGACTTCGGGCTCCCCCCTTCGCACAGCGTGGGGAACACATAGACCGCGCAGCGTTGCAGTTCGTCCGCGATGGCTTCGTTGTTCAGCCGGCCCAGCATGCGCACGGGCAGACCCCAGACGCGCACGCGCTCGGCCACCTTGTGCTCCAGCCTGCCGGTTCCGATCATGACCGCCTCAATCTGCGTGAGTCCGCGGACAAGCTCAAGGAACAAGAGCGGCTGCTTCTGCGCCTCCAATCGTCCCACGAACGCAATCCTGCGCTGGTGTCTTTGCTGGGGGCCCGGGCGGAAGCGGTCCGTGTCCACCCAGTTCGGGCACAGATGCAGCCGCCGCGCACTCACCCGGTACCGCCCGGCCACATAGTCGGCCTCGGCCTGGGAGGGCACAGCAATCGCCTGTGCGCGGCGCACCGCACGGACCTCCTCCAGGGTCGCGCGCATTCTTCTTAGCAGCCCGGCGCCGCTCGCGTGCGCGAACATACTGGGCAGGTAGCCACAACGCGCCATGAACGGCTTGCCCAGGCGCCTCGCCACGCGCGCGGCCGTCGTGGCGCCGTGGATTTGATGGCTCTTGATTACGTCCGCGGACGCAAGCGCCTCGCGATGAACACGATGTGCTGTACGCGCGTAGCGGCGCAGAGACCACCCCTTCGGACGAGAGAGCACCGTGATGGGGCTCCCCTGAGGCAGATGCTCGGCGTCGTCCGGCTCGCCGTAGGTCACAAACGTCACCCTGTACCCCAGGGCGCACAGGCGCTCGTATAGCGCGATGTCGCGCTCCAGGGTGCCCAGCTCGTGCCAGTGGCGCAGGGCGAGTCCGCGGGTGAAGAACAGGGCCAGATGGATCGGTCTCATGGCTGGGCCGCCCGCTGGCCTCGAATCGTGTCCATCACGGTCCCTGCGGCGTGCCGCCACGCGCGCGCAGATCCGGGCGTCGCGGCAAGCGCCTTGGCGGTCCACCGCAGACTGGCCGGCCAGTGCCCTGTACGCAACAGATCCTCGGCGATATCCAGGCGCATCCGGGCGCGCGCCTCGCGTGGACTCGGCCTGGACGCCGCCCGCCATGCCGCACGCAGGTGCTCGTATTCGGCCAGCGTCTCAGGCTCTCTCGCAGCTAGGAGGTCGCGCCCGGTCGCGCGTCGAGCCTGGGCCACGCGCCACAGGAACGCGCGGCTCGCCTGCACGTGCGCCTCGGACGCGGCGCCCATGATGCTGTCGGGGGAGACGCGGCGCGCGTACAGAGTCTCCTCCAGGTTCGCAGCCTTGCCTCGGTCCACCAGGCGCAGCCACAGGTCGTAGTCCTCGGTGGGCCCACCGGTGTCCCGGTATCCGCCCGCCGCCTGCACGGCACAGCGGCGCATCATCACGGACCCGTGGCAGAACGGGTTCCCGCGGGCGAGCGCGACGCGGATGTCGACGTCGTCCGTGGGCATCGTGCGCCTCACGAGCTCGCGTCCCCGCTCGTCGATCTTCGCGTATGCCGTGCCCAGGACCACGAGGTCCGAACACTGCTCCAGGGCGGCCACCTGGGCCGCGAGCCGCCCCGGCAGGGACAGGTCGTCGGCGTCCTGGCGGGCCACCAACGGGGCGCGCGCCGCGGCGAGCCCGCGGTTGAGCGCCCGCACGATCCCCTGGTTCTCCAGGTTGCGGAGCACGTGCACGCGCGGGTCCTGACATGCACGTAGAATCTCGGGCGTGTGGTCCGTGGATGCGTCGTTGACCACAATGAGCTCCACCTCGCGCAGGGATTGATTGAGCACGCTGGCCATCGCGTCGCGGATGTAGGCCTGTGCATTGTACACGGGCAACACCACGCTTACGGCCGGGGCGGCAGGCATGGGTGCCTCTCCTTGGACGACTCTTGGCCGAAGAGCCGCCGAACTCGCCTCGCGAACTGGTCTCCGATCAGCAGAAGAACGAACTCGCGCCCCGCGGCCACCGGAGCGTGCGCAAAGGCGCGTGCGGCCAGGCGCGCGGCTACTGTGACCAGTCCGTGCTGAAGCGAGCGACCGGCGAAATGGAGCTGCATGTTGCACGCCTCTCGGCGCAGGGCGCCATTCCGTTCAAGCGGCACCTCCGGAAGCTCGCCTCGTTCATGCAGCCGGTCCGTGCCGCGGCGTGCGCGCTCTCGGGCGAGTTCTCGCGCCTGGTATGCATAGCTCACCTGCTCGTACGCGCGCGCGAGGCTCAGTGCCTCGGTCCGCCGACGGTATAGGCACACGGGGGCATCGACCCGCAAGACAGCACCGCACAAGGCAAGGCGCAGCCACAGGTCGTAGTCCTGGCTCATACGGAACGCCTCTCGGTAGCGCACGGGCCGCCCGTGGACCTCTGTGCGGAACAGGGCCGAGCTGTGGCAGAATCGATTGCGTTCGAGGAGCTCGTCGAATGACACTTCCTCCCATTGGAGTTGGGTCGGGTGCGGCACGTCATCGGGCAAGCACGCGCCGAAGACCTCTGCGTGACCGCCTCCCACGAGCACGACGTCCGGGCGGTCTGCCACGCAGGCCATCTGGAGGGCCAGGCGCTCCGGAAGCCAGGCGTCGTCCGCGTCTAGGCGCGCTATCCAGCGCCCGCTCGCCTGGGATAACCCGTGGTTCAAGCTGGCCGTCAGGCCTTGCCGCGCGTCCTGGCGCAGCACATGGACGCGAGAGTCGCAGAGGTCTCGCAAGTAGGCAGAAGATTTGTCCGTGCTCGCGTCATCGACGACAACGAGCTCGAGGTCTCGCCATTGGCCCCGGAGTACACTCTCTACCGCGTCGGGCAGGAACGGCATGCCATTGTGGACCGCCAGCACGACCGACACCGCGGGAGCATCCATGGGCAGGCCTCTCCTCCTGAACGCATTATCCGGGCGAGGCAGGGGAAGTCAAACGGTCCGCCTGTCGGTTGACATCCGGCCTGCGCAGGCATGTAATCGATGCACTGCTCGCGACTTCGGAGGACGTGCGTGAAGATTGCCCTGGTCCAGCCGCCGCCGCAGACCGTGCGCCAGGCCCATGACGTGGACGCCTACCCCTCCCTCGCGCTGGGGTACCTGGCCGCTGTATTGGAACGCGCCGGGTACGACGACTTGCTGGTCATCGACGGCCGATTCGAGAACCTTACCACCGAGGCAGTCGTACGCGACCTCGTCGCCTTCCGCCCCGCGCTGCTGGGCATCACGGCCAAAACGCACGAGGTCGGGCAGGCCGCGCGGATCGCGTCAGCGGTCAAGCAACAGGCACCTGATGTGGTCGTGGCGCTGGGCGGATGCCATGTCACGGCCGAGCCCCAGGCCACCATGGAGCAGTTCCCGGACTTCGACTGCGCGGTGGTCGGCGAGGGCGAGGAGGTGTTCGTTGATCTCGCGCGCAGCGTCCAGTCCAGCCGGCGGCCGGCCGATCTGCCCGGCCTCGTGTGGCGCGATGGCTCGCGGATTCGACAGACGTCTCCCGCGCCACCCATCGAGCCGCTTGATGCGTTACCCTTTCCCGCGTGGCACCGATTCCGCAAGCAACGCCACAGCTACATGGTGTTCGGGTCCAGAGGGTGCCCGTTCCGATGTAAGTTCTGCATGCGCGTGCTCGGGTCTCGACCGCGGCTGCGCAGTCCGGAGAACATCCTGGCCGAGATCGACTGGCTCGTGGATCGATTCGACATCCGCGCGTTCGACTTCGAGGACGAGACCTTCGGGCTGCGCCGCCACCATGCCATGCAGGTGTGCCGCCTGCTGGCCGAGCGGTCCTATCCACGCCGCCTGGTGTGGAGCGCCAACCTGCGCGCCGACTTGGTCGACGAAGAGCTCCTGCGGGCGATGCGCGACGCAGGCTGTGAACGCGTGGCCTATGGCGTGGAGGCCGGAGATCCGGACATCCTGCGCGCCACGGGCAAGGGCATCACCCTCGAGCAGGTCCACCGCGCCTTCGCGCTCACGCACAAGGTCGGGCTTGAGTCCGTAGGGCTGTTCATCCTGGGGCATCCGGGAGAGACCTGGTCCACGGCCCTCGCCACCGTGCGCCTGGCCACGCAGCTCAATCCTACTAGTATCTCTGTGGGCATCATGGTGCCGTATCCGGGGACCGAGATCCGCGAGATGGCCCTGCGCGGCGAGGGGGGATATCGTCTGCGCAACGAGGACTGGGCCGCGTACGACAAGTACCTGGGCGACGCGCTCGAAATCCAGGGGCTCTCGCGCCGGAGGCTGGAGTCCCTACAAGCCTGGGCATACTTGCGATTCTACCTGTTCAACGGGCGAATCCGCGACCTGCTGAAGTTCAGCGCGCGCCACGCCCGGGCGGCCACCCACCTCGCCCGGAAGCTCGTGCGCGGACGATAGCCTGCATTCGTCGGCTCCATGGTTGCACCGAGCTGCGGCTCGCCGTAGAATCAAGCGAGGCCGATACTTGTACAGGAATGCCCTGGTCTGTTGCGTCGACCGAGGAGTCGTCGATCAATGCCAACGGCAAATCATTCGGAAGCCGGCGAACGCAGCCCCGACGGCGCACAGCGGCCTCACTGGGCCGAGGATGAGCTGTCACCCGCTGTGGTGAACCGTCTGCTCGCCGACGCCGTACATGGGCAAGACCCCTCGACGCGGGACTTCGGCGAGCGATACACCTTTCGCGCGGTGCTCGGCCGCGGCGGCCAGGGCGTGGTGGTCGAGGCCTTTGACCGCCTGCTCGAGCGGCCGGTGGCCCTGAAGACCGTGCGGCGCCAGAGCGCCCAGGAGCAGGACGAGACCCTGGTGCGAGAGGCGCGACTCAGCGGCGGGCTGGAGCACCCGAACATTCCCCCGACCTACGACTTGGGCACGGACGAGACGGGGTCGCCCTTCTTCGTCATGCGCCAGGTCCAGGGCGTGCACCTGGACGAGCTCCTTCCCACCCGCGGGGACGATTCATCGATAAAGGGAGACGGACGCCCAGCGCTGGGGCGACTGCGCCTTCTTAGCATCTTCCAGCAGGTGTGCGGGGCCATCGAGTACGCGCACGCGCGAGGTGTTCTGCACCTGGACATCAAGCCCCAGAACGTGCGCGTGGGCTCCTTCGGCGAGGTCTTTGTGCTCGACTGGGGGTTCGCCGCGCGAAAGGAAGAAACGCCGCGCCTGACCGGCGGCACCCCGATCTATATCGCACCGGAACGCCTGCGCGGTGAAGTGCCCGACGAGCGCGCGGATGTGTATTCTCTGGGCGTTCTTCTCTACCGCATGCTCACCGGCGAGCGGCCGTACGAAGTGAGCAAGCTCAAGTTTGAGGAGTATCGCGCCAGATTCGACGCCCTGGTGCCCATTCCTCCACGTGCGCGCGATCGCACCATCCCGCCCGAGCTCGATGCCATCGTCATGAAGGCCGTGGCCAAGAATCGAGAGGAACGGTACCAGAGCGTGCGCAGCCTCTCCCAGGACCTGCAGCGGTTCCTGGACGGCGTGCCAGTGAGCGCCTACCGCACCGGCCCTGTGCGGCGTATGGGGATGCTCATCGGCCGTCACCGCCTGGCCAGCGCGCTCGTGGGCGCGCTGCTCCTGATGCTGGCGATAACCGGACTGCTGGTGCATCGCTACCAGGTCCGAGAGCAGGAGCGCCTCACCCTCCACGCCGCGCAACAGCGCCGCCGCGAGGCCCAGGAGCTGCGGGCGCGAGCGACCATTCCGTATGAGAAGGGACGCGCATTCCTGGAACAGACGCCTCCGCGTCTCGGGGCGGCCGGAGCCTTTTTCTCCCAGGCTTTGGCCATCGATCCCACGTTCGCGGAGGCCGTATTCGAGCGCGGCAAGGTCCACATGCGCCAGAAGGATTATCAGGAGGCCCTGGCCGACTTTCGCCGCACGCTGAGCCTGAAGCCATCGCTGATCATGGCCCATTATCACACCGGCACGATCCACATGGATATCTTCAAAGACGTAGCCGCCGCGGAGAGGTCCTTCCAGGCGATGCAGGAGATCGATCCGGACAACGAGTATTCGAATCTGGGGCTCGCGCGACTCCACATTCTGGCCGAACGGTATCAACAGGCCCTAGCCCTGTGCGACAAGATCGAAGAGCGCAACCCGTCTTTGATCGAGGTTCATTACCTGCGCGGATTCATCTACGGCAAGCGCGGCGCGCCCTCCTACGAGCCGAACAAGGCCCTGGCAGCGTACAACGAGTACCTGAAGATGCCATGTGAAGATCCGTACGCCTACAGCAACCGCGGCGACGTGCGCCTGCGTCTGGGTGACGTCGACGGGGCCCTGGCCGACTACAATGCGGCGCTCTCCATCGACTCGGACTACGTCTACTCCCTGAACAATCGAGGTTGGATCTATTACGCGCATATGCTGGACACGCACCGGGCTCTGGAGGACTTCAACCACGCTGCCGCGGCCAAGCCCGACTACCACTGGACCTACATGAACCGCGCGGCGGTGTACGAGTTTCTGAGCAAATGGCCGAAGGCGGAGGCCGACTATGCGCGCGCGCAGGAGCTCCACCCCGACGACCCTCGGGTCCTGGAGCGGCGTGGCTCGTGCGCCCTGCACCAGGGAAAGTTTGAGGAAGCCGCCCGATTCTACACCGAGGCCCTAAAGGCCGATCGGCTCAGCATGCGCGCGCCCCTGTATCATCGGCGCGCCACGGCACGATACGGCATGGGCGACTTGGCGGCCGCTGTGGCCGACTGCCGCGAGGCCCTGGCCGCAGAGCCGGAGAAGCCCTTCTATCCGGCCATGCTACTGCACCTCGCGTTGCTGCGGCTCGACAGAGGCCCGGACCCCCAGCGCGTGCTCGACGCCGCGCGGCACACGCCGGACAAGCCGTGGCTTGTGCCCGTGGCGCAATGCTGGATGGGCGAGGTGCCGCCGGCTCAGGTTCTCGCCGGAGCAGAGCGCCCGCACGAGGAGTGTGAGACAGCCTACTACGTCGGCATGTACTACCTGCTCGTGGAGCGCGACCCGCCCGCAGCCCGCAAGGCCTTTGAGCAATGCCGAGCCACACGCGTGCACCTGTACAAGGAATACGTGCTGGCCGGCCAAATGCTGGCGGCCCTGCAATCCGCATCCCGCGCGCACCCCTAGAGGAGTCCTCGTTGCCCGACCCCGCAGACGTTGAGAGCGAGCCAAGCCACTTCCGCACCACGGCCTGGTCTGTGGTTGCCAGCGCCCAGGACCGCACGAGTCCCGACTCCCAGGCGAGCCTCCAGTACCTTTGTAAGCGCTATTGGAAGCCCGTGTACCGCTACGTGCGCCGGCGGGGCTTTGACCACGAGACCGCGCGCGACCTCACCCAAGACTACTTCGCGCGCTTCCTAGAAAAGGGGCTCGTCGAGGCGGTGGACAGGAATCGGGGAAGGTTTCGGACCTTTCTCTTGACTACCCTGAGCCGTTTCCTGTCCCGCGAGTACCACAAGGCCCGCCGGCGGCCGCGGACCGTGCCGCTGACTCTACCCGTTACGGACGAAGACGAGCGCGAACCCGAACGCGCCGAGCTCGCGGCCGATGGGACTCCCGAAGAGGAGTTCAACCGCTCCTGGGCGCGAAGCCTGATCCTGGAGTCCCTGCGCCGGATGCGAGAGACCTGCACAGACGGGAATCGAGCCGAGTATTGCCGGGTGTTTCTCGCGTACATCGAGTCTGCCACGGACACAGAGCCGAAGAGCTATCGAGAGCTCGCCGAGCTGCTGGGACTGTCCGAGACGGACGTGACCAACTACCTCCACCGGGGCCGCAACATCTTCCACAAGCTCTTGCGCGAAGAGGTGCGTCAATCCGTCATCTCCGAGGACGAGATCGATAAGGAGCTGAGCGAATTGCGCCGATACTTCTCCTGACCGGATTGAGATTATCCGGCGAGTTCTTGCGCAAGCATGCTCAGGAGAGTACATTCCCAACGCATAGGGACTTGGCCGGCCCACGCCGGAGGGCCGAAAGGAGGCGCTCGATGCCGGCCCCATCCATGGTGGCGGTGATCCTGGGCGGCGGACGAGGCACGCGCCTTTATCCGCTGACCAAGGACCGCAGCAAGCCGGCGGTGCCCCTCGCTGGCAAGTACAGGCTCATCGACATACCGATCAGTAACGCAATCAACTCTGGAATCCGCCAGATCTACGTGCTCAGTCAGTTCAACAGCGCCTCTTTGAACAATCACGTATCCTCGGCCTACCGGTTCGATCAGTTCTCGCGCGGATTCGTCCAGATTCTGGCGGCCGAGCAGACCGAGACCTCCGGAGAGTGGTTCCAGGGCACCGCGGACGCCGTACGCCAAAGCTACAACCACCTCTCGGACAATCCCGCCGACTACGTGCTCATTCTCTCCGGCGACCATCTGTACACCATGGACTACACCCAGTTTCTAGCCCATCATCAGGAGACGGGTGCGGAGATTTCCGTGGCCGTGCAACCGGCTACGGCACAGGTGGCGCCGGAGCTTGGCCTGCTGAAGACCGACCAGTCGGGACGGATCCTCGACTTCGTGGAAAAGCCCGCGAACGACGAGCTGGCCAGCCACGCCGTGGATACTGCGGCCCTGGGCCTTTCGTCCCAGGAAGCGCAGCTCAGGCCCTTCCTGGGCAGTATGGGGATTTATCTCTTCAACTGGGACGTACTCGATGAGATCCTGCGCACGGATACGACCGCGCTCGACTTCGGCCGCGAGGTGATTCCGCGCAATATGGCGGAGCGACACATTCAGGCGTACCTCTTCACCGGATACTGGGCGGACATCGGGACCGTGTCCGCGTTCTTCGAGGCGAATCTCCTGTTCTGCGACGCGCTGCCGCCCTTCAACCTGTTCGACCCCGACCATCCCGTATACACGAACGCGCGCTTTCTGCCGCCGGCCAAGGTCCGGGGCGGCCACTTCGAGGACTGCATTGTGAGCGAAGGCTGCATCATCGAGGGCGGCACTTTCCACCGCTCGCTTCTGGGCGTGCGAAGCCGGATCCTGGACGGGGTCGACCTGCACGAGACCGTGCTCCTCGGCGCGGACTACTACGAGGCCGAGGGAGCGGCGCCCAGGAATGTCCCCCGCATGGGCATCGGCGAGAACACGGTGGTCCGCAGGGCGATCATCGACAAGGATGCGCGCATCGGGTCCAACGTGCGGCTGACCAATGAGAACCAAGTTGAGCACTACCAGGATCCGGACGGCCGGCTTGTGGTGCGCGACGGCATCATCGTCGTTCCCAAGAACGCGGTCGTGCCGGACGAGTTCGCCTTCTGACGCGCGGCGGCCCTCCGGCGCCGCCCTGCTGCGCCCACCCGCTCCAATCCTTCCAAGTGACAGGCGCCTGGTTCCGCCCTTGCCCTGGTTAGAGGGGTGGGGCGCATCGATTGGGCAGCGCGGTCTGGGTGCGTCCTGTGGCACGCCGATTGCTCCAGGCCCATCCAGCCTGAAGCGAAGTCCGCAAGCGAGGTTAGGCTTCAGGCAGAAGGCCGAGGCATTCGAGGCGCAGAAAGCACTCCTGCGGGTAGCTGAAGCGCCGCGAACCTGCGTCCGACCGGGAGATGCGAGGATGAGGTCTATTGTGCTGGACCGTTTCGGCGGCCCGGATGTCCTGCGTGAAGCGGACATGGGATGCCCCACGCCCGCGGATGACGAGGTCTTGGTGCGCGTGCTGTACGCGGGTGTGAATCCGGTGGACTGGAAGATTCGCGAGGGCGTGCTCAAGGATCGGCTGCCTCACCGGTTCCCACTGATCCCCGGATGGGACGTCACGGGCGTGGTCGAAGCCGCGGGTGCGCATGTGACCGAGTTCCAGGGCGGAGAAGCGGTCTTCGCCTACTGCCGAAAGCCCGTGGTCCAATGGGGCACCTACGCCGAGTACGTCGCCGTAGACGCGAAGGAAGCCGCGCTCAAGCCCCCGGACCTGCCCTTTGCCCAGGCGGCCGGCGTGCCCCTGGCGGGCCTGACCGCCTGGCAGTCGCTCTTCGATCATGCCGAGTTGCGCAGCGGACAGGTTGTGCTCATTCACGCCGGGGCCGGGGGCGTGGGCAGTCACGCCATCCAGTTCGCGCGCCAGGCCGGGGCAACGGTGCTCACCACCGCGAGCCCGCACAATCACGAGTACGTGAGGGACCTGGGCGCCCAAACGGCGATCGACTACAACACCGAGGACTTTGTCGAGTGCACGAGAGACACCCACCCGGACGGCATCGACGTGATCTTCGACACGATCGGCGGAGCCACGCAACAGCGAAGCTACCAGGTGCTCAAGCAAGGCGGCGCGCTCGTGTCCATCGCGCATCCGCCGACCCCCGCCCAGGCCGAGCGGCATGGCGTGCGTGGGCTCTACTGCTTCGTGGAGCCCAATGGCCTGCAGCTGCGGGACATCGCCAAGCTCCTTGCCTCGAGCGCGATCCGCCCGGGCCATACCGAGGCACTCGCGCTCGAACAGGCGGTTGAGGCCCAGGAGCGCAGCAAGGCCGGCCACGTGTGCGGCAAGCTCGTATTGCGGGTCTGCCAAGACGGGGCCGCTGAGGGAGAAGCCCATGGGTAAGAGGAGCCTGTACCCGCAGATTGCTGGGGTCGACGCCGAGGCCGAGCTGCGCGACTGGGAGGAGTCCCTGGACGAGGCGGTTGCGCTCCGCGGCAAGAAGTTCGGCGAGCGCATCCTGCGCCACTTGCGCTTGCACGGCCAGGCCGTGGGCCTGAGCCTGCCGCTGACCTCAATCACCCCGTACATGAACTCGATCCCCCTCTCCTTGCAGCCGGCATACCCCGGTGACCTGGAAATGGAAGAGCGGATCACGAACCTCATCCGATGGAACGCCATGCTCATGGTGCATCGGGCCAACAAGCATTTCCCCGGCATCGGCGGGCACATCGCCACATATGCGAGCTGCGCGACCCTGTACGAAGTGGGCCAGAACCATTTCTTCCGGGGTTGGGACCATCCGAACGGACCGGACTTCGTGTACTTTCAGGGACATGCCTCGCCGGGCATGTATGCGCGCGCGTTCCTGGAGGGGCGACTGTCCGAAGAGCAACTCGAGCACTTTCGCCGCGAGGCCCTGGGCCATCCGGGCCTGAGCAGCTACCCGCATCCGTGGCTAATGCCTGACTTCTGGCAGTTCCCCACGGTGAGCATGGGGCTGTCCGCACCCAACGCCATTTACCACGCCCGATTTATGCGCTATCTCGAAGACCGTGGCCTGAAGGAGCCGCGCAACCAGCGGGTCTGGTGCCTCATCGGAGACGGCGAGACCGACGAGCCCGAGACTCTGGGCGCGATCAATCTGGCCGCGCGCGAGAAGCTCGACAACCTGATCCTGATCGTCAACTGCAACCTTCAGCGTCTGGACGGTCCGGTGCGCGGCAACGGCAAGATCATCCAGGAGCTGGAGGGCACCTTCCGCGGCTCCGGCTGGCGGGTCATCAAGGTCATCTGGGGCTCAGACTGGGACGCCATCCTTGCGCGCGACACGGAGAACCGCATCATCGAGCGGGCGGGGGAGATCCCCGACGGCGAATTCCAGAAATACACCGTGGAGCCGGGCTGGTACATGCGCGAGCACTTCTTCGGTAAGGATCAGCGTCTTCTCGACCTGGTCCAAGACGTCTCGGACCGGCGTCTCAAGCACCTCTCGCGCGGCGGCCATGATCCGAAGAAGGTCTATGCCGCCTATCGAGCGGCTGCGCAAGGCGACGGCAGACCTACCGTGATCCTGGCCAAGACCATCAAGGGGTTCGGCATGGGCGCCGCTGGCGAGGGCCTCAATATCGCGCACAACGCGAAGAAGATGCCCCTGGAAGCGCTGAAGACCTTCCGCGACCAGTTCGAGCTGGACCTGTCCGACGACGCCCTCGAGGACCCGCCCTACATCCGTCCAAATCCCAAGAGCGCGCAGATGCGCTATCTGCTGGACCGCCGCAAGGCCTTGGGCGGGTTCCTTCCCGAGCGACGTGTGCAGGTACAAGGTGCGCAGCTGCCCGATGATGAGATCTTTGTCGAGTTCCGGGAGGGCTCCGGAGACCGGGAGGTCTCCACCACCATGGTCTTTGTGCGGATGCTGGGCAAGCTCCTCAAGGACAAGGGATTCGGCAAGTATCTTGTGCCCATCATCCCGGACGAGAGTCGCACCCTGGGGCTGGATGCCCTGTTTGGCCCGTTCGGCATCTACTCCCACGTGGGCCAACTCTACGAGCCCGTGGACAAGGAAAACATGCTCTACTACAAAGAGGCGATCAACGGGCAGATCCTTGAGGAGGGCATCACGGAGGCCGGGTCCATGGCCAGCTTCACGGCCGCGGGCACGGCGTATGCCAATCACGGCGTGCCCATGGTGCCGGTGTACCTGTTCTACAGCATGTTCGGATTCCAGCGCACGGGCGACGAGATGTGGGCGGCCTGCGACAACCGGGCGCGCGGGTTCTGGGTCGGCGGCACATCGGGCCGCACCACGCTCAATGGCGAGGGCCTGCAGCATCAGGACGGGCACAGCCACCTGTTGGCGAACGCGGCGCCGAACGTGAAGGCGTACGACCCGGCCTACAGCTACGAGATCGCGACGATCGTGCAGGACGGGCTGCGGCGGTTGGTGGACGCCGGAGAAGACTGGATCTACTACCTCACCGTCCAGAACGAGAACTACGCCCATCCGCCCATGCCCGAGGGTGCAGCCGAGGGGATCGTCCGCGGCCTCTATCGCGTCAAGGCCTGCGAGGACCCGCAGGCCAGACGCAGGGTGCAGCTCTTCGGCTCGGGGTCCATCCTGCAGCAGGTGCTTGCTGCGCAGGCGCTCCTCGCCGAACGGTTCGACGTCCAGGCCGACGCATGGTCGATCACAAGCTACAAGGAACTGCGCATGGACGCCATGCAAGCCGAGCACTGGAACCGACTCCATCCCCAGGAGCACGAGCGCGTCCCGTATCTGTGCGAGGCGCTGGGTGACGCGGCCGGACCCGCTGTGGCGGCCTCGGATTACGTCCGCTTGGTCCCCGATAGCATCGGGCCCTGGATGGACCGCACTTTCGTGACCCTGGGCACGGACGGGTTCGGCCGCAGCGACACGCGTTCTGCCCTGCGACATCACTTCGAGGTGGACGAACGCCTGATCGCGCTCGCGGCCATGGCCGCCCTGCACCGCGACCGCACCGTACAGGCCTCGACCGTGGAAAAGGCTCGCGACGAGCTGGAGATCGACCCGGACAAGGCCGACCCGCTCCTGGCTTAGCTGAACCGGAAAAGGATCCGTTATGAGCAAGTCGTTCAAGGTGCCCGAGCTGGGCGAAGGCGTGGAAAGCGGCGACGTCATCAAGGTGCTTGTGGAGGTCGGCGATAAGATCACCGAGGGCACGGGCGTCATCGAAATCGAGTCGCAGAAGGCAAGCGCCGAGGTGCCGTTCGACGACAAAGGAACGGTGCGAAAGGTCCACGTCTCGGAGGGCGATACGGTGCGTCCCGGCGACGTGATCCTGACCTACGACTCGCCCGAAGAGGCCGAGTCCGAAGAGAAGGACAAGGAGAAAGGAGAACCGCAGGAGCCGGAGCGAAGCCATCCCCGCGAGGGAGAACGAGCGAAGGAGGAGGCTGAAGTCGAGGAGCGCGAGGCCAAGAAGCCATCGCCTGAAGCACAAGAACGAGCACTCTCCGAGAGGGCACGCACCGAGGAAGAAGAGCGCCCCGAGGAAGAGGAACCATCGCTTGCCGAGGAAGAGGGGGGCCCGCCGTCCGCCGCGGACCTTGGGTTCGTGATGGCCACACCCTCGGTGCGCAGGCTGGCACGCGAGATCGGCGTGAATGTCCACGGGGTGGAGGGAAGCGGCCCCGGCGGCCGCGTGCTGGAGGAGGACGTTAAGGCGGCCGCTCGACGCCTGGTCCAATCCGGAGGCACGCAGGTGCGCGGACCGGTTTCCCGCATTCGCGGCGAGGCGCCGGACTACGACGACTTCGGGCCCGTGCGCCGCGATAAGATGAACGCTGTCCGGCGTACCACTGCGCTCCATATGGCTGGAATTTGGACTGCGGTGCCGCGCGTGACGAACTTCGGCAAGGCCGACTTCACAGCCATCCAGGACGCGCGCGCACGTCTGGCCGACGGTGGCGACAAGATCAGTTTGAGCGCCATTCTGGTGCGACTCGTGGCCGTGGTGCTGCACGGGCACTCGCGCCTGAACGCCAGTGTGGACATGGATCGCGAGCAGGTGGTTCTGCACGACTACGTGCACGTCGGCGTTGCCGTGGACACGCCGCGCGGACTGCTCGTGCCCGTGGTGCGCGACGCGGACCGCAAGGATGTGCGCACCGTGCACCGAGAGCTCGCGGCCTTGGCGGACAAGGCGCGCGCAAGCAAGCTTGGAGCCGAGGCCATGCGCGGAGCGACCTTCACCCTGTCCAACCTGGGCGGCCTGGGCGGCGGATGGTTCACCCCGATTGTGAACGCCCCCGAGGCCGCGATCCTGGGCGTGGGCCGAGCGCGCATGGAGCCCGTGTGGATCGACGGCTCGTTCCAGCCCCGGCCCATGTGCCCGCTGTCTCTGTCCTATGATCACCGCCTGGTGGATGGCGCGGACGCAGCGCGTTTTCTCCTCGGGCTCGTGGACGCCATGGAGAATCCCCTTGTTGCCGTGCTGCAGGGAGAACCGACGTGACCAAGGAGAAGAAGACGAGGACTAAGCGGCTCCTCGTGCTCGGAGGCGGTCCGGCCGGATATGCCGGCGCGTTCCACGCGGCGGACCTGGGCCTGGACGTGACGCTCGTCGACCGCGAGCCCAACCCTGGAGGCGTGTGCCTGTATCGGGGCTGCATCCCGTCGAAGGCGCTGTTGCACGCGGCCAAGATTCTGCGCGAGGCGCGCGACGCGGCGGACCTCGGCATCCGGTTCGGCGACCCGGAGATCGACCTGGACCGGCTGCGCGACTGGAAGAACGGCGTGGTGGACAAGCTGACCCGGGGGCTCGGATCCCTGCGCAAGGCGCGCGGCATCCGGTTCCTGCAGGGACGGGGCAGCTTCGAGGATAGTCATACGCTGCACGTGGACCTGGACGACGAGGGAACAGAGACGGTCCGGTTCGACTTCTGCCTGCTCGCCACCGGGGGGCGATCGATCATTCCGCAGGCGTTCGACATCCAGAGCGACCGGGTGATCGACTCCGAGGCTGCCCTGCGGCTCGACGACATCCCCAAGGTCATTCTTGTGGTCGGAGGGGGGTACATCGGACTGGAAATGGGCACGGTCTATGCCGCCCTGGGCTCCCAGGTGCACGTCGTGGAGATGGCCGGCAGCCTGCTGCCCGAAGCCGACCGAGACCTGGTCAAACCTCTTCACCGCGAACTGGAGAAGCAGGTCGCCAGTATCCACCTCAACACCAAGGTCGTCGGCCTCAAGGAGATCAAGCAGGGCGTGCGGGTCGAGCTCTCGGGCCTGCGCGTGGACGAACCGGAGCTCACCGTGGACAAGGTGCTCGTGTGCGTGGGGCGGCGGCCCGTGACCAAGGGCTTCGGCCTGGAGAATACCAAGGTCGAGCTCGACGAGAGGGGCTTCTGCGTGGTGGACGACCAGCGCCGCACCACGGACTCCGCCATCTTCGCCGTGGGCGATATCGCGGGCCCGCCCTTGCTCGCGCACAAAGGAAGCTACGAGGCTCGCAAGGCTGCGGAGGTCATATCGGGGCAGCCGGCCACCTTCGACGCCCAGGCCATTCCCGCGGTCATGTACACGGATCCCGAAGTCGCTTGGGCCGGGCTCACCGAGGCGGGCGCCCAGGAGCGCAACCTCCCCGTCAAGGTGGTCCGGTTCCCGTGGAACGCTTCGGGCCGAGCGCTCACCATGAACCGTCGCCAGGGACTGACCAAGGTGGTCGTGCACCCGCAGACGCATCAGGTGCTCGGGGTCGGTGTCGTCGGACCGGGCGCGGGCGAGCTCCTGGCCGAGGGCGCGTTCGCCGTGGAGATTGGTGCGCGCATCGAAGACCTGGGCATGACCGTTCACGCCCACCCGACCCTGTCCGAGACCGTAATGGAGGCAGCGGAGCTCTTCTTCGGGTCGAGCACGCACTTCTATGGAAAGATGTAGGGTTTGCCCCCAGGCTCGCCAGGCTCGTGGAGTGCATCGACGACGAACCGGGGCCGGCCCGCGCCTATGCCTGCAAAAACTGCTGTACCCGATCCGCAACGCTGTCCGCATCCAGGCCCAGCGAGGCCAGGACCTCATCGCCGCTCAGCGCGGACTTGGGCACCTTGTCGATCGCGATCTGCAGGAGCCGTGTCTCCCTTCCCCTGCCCTCTTGCAGCGCGGACAACACCTCGCAACCCAGGGCGCCGGCATAGCAGTCCTCTAGCGTCACGAGACGTCCGTCCGTCTTGTCCGCGCACGTGCGTATGGCGTCCGGTTGCAGCGGGAAGGAATAGCAATCCGCCAGTCCCGCCGAGATACTCCGCTCCTCGAGCAGGCGGCACGTCTGCACGCCCACATGCACCATGTACGCCGAGGCGAGCAAGGTCACGTCCGAGCCTTCACGCAGCACGTTCACACCGCCGGGCTGAAAGGATTGGCACTCGGAGTAGAGAAGCGGAAGGCTCCCCCGGATCGTGCGCATGTACGTGGCGCCGGGCAGCCGCGCCATCAGGTCCACGCACCGATAGGCGCACACCGCGTCCGCGGGTGCCAATACGGTCACGAGCGGGTGGCCGTCCGCACGCTTCACCGTGGTGAAGGCTCGGAAGTAGTTTGCGTCGGCCAGCCCCATCTGGCTTGGGCCGTCCGCGCCGATATTGGCACCGGCGTGAGACCCCACTAGGTTGATGTCCGCGCCGCTGATGAGAGCCATCTCGACCTGATCATACGCGCGCGCGAGAAATTTGGCGAAGCTGCTCACAAACGGGATCTTGCCGGCCGCCGCGATGCCCGCGGCCATGGAGACCATGTTCTGCTCCGCGATGCGGCACTCAAAGAAGCGCTCCGGAAACGCATCCGCGAAATACTGGGCGCGGGTCGAGTTCTTCACGTCCCCGTCCAACGCGACCACCCTCTCGTCGCATCTGCCGAGTTCGCGCAGCGCCAGTCCGTAGGCCAGGCGCGTGCTGACCTTACCCTGACGCGCGTCTTCCTGCCGCTTGTCTCCTTCGAGCAGCGCCACGAAGTCCGCGAGCGGAAGGTCCTCTCGGGACGTGTCTCGTGCCTCGGCGCGCGTAGGTCGTGCTGGAACCAAGCCTTGAACACTGGACTTCTCCGCGCCCAGTTCGCGCGCCTTGGCGTCGAGGTCGGCGAATGCCGCGTCGATCTGGTCCGCACCGAGGGCCTTGCCGTGATAGTTCTTGCGCTGGAATTCCTGTACGGCCCAGCCCTTTACAGTACGCGCCACGATGGCGTGCGGGGCCTCGGCGTCCGCAGTGGCCTTCAGCGCATCGCGAATCGCCACGGGGGCGTGGCCGTCGATCTGATGCGCCGCGAACCCGAAGGCCTCCAGTTTGGCCGCAAGCCGACCTGCCTCCTGCTGGAGGCTCACCGGATCGCTCTGCCCCTGTCCATTGGCATTGAAGATCGGAACGACCGACCCGAGGCCTTTGTCGATCAGGAAGTCGCATGCCTCCCATACTTGTCCTTCGCGTGATTCTCCGTCACCGATGAGTACATAGAAGCGCCTGTCCGCCTCGTCGAGCCGTGCCGCAAGCCCCAACCCGCAGGCCGCGGACAGACCCTGGCCCAGCGACCCGGTGGCCACGTCGAAGAAGGGGAAGCCTGCCTCGGGGTTGGGATGCCCGTCGAGCGGCGAGTCGAGCTGACGCAGAGTCAACGCATCTTCGAGTGTGAGTCGACGTGCGTACGCCGGCGACCGCCCGACGGCTACGCCTAGGTCGCAGCACGCGGCATACACGATCGGGACGGCATGCCCTTCACTGAGCACCAATCGATCGTTGCCTGGGTGCCAGGGATCCCCGGGCGCCCATCGCATTTGGTCGTACATCAGGACGGTCACGATATGCGCCAGCGACAGACCCGAGGACGGATGGCCGGACCCCGCCTGCGTGGTCATGCGCACCGTCGCTTTGGCAAGATCGACGGCCTTCCGATGGATCGTCTGCGCGTAGTTCATGCAGTCTCCCCCGGCGCTGCGCTGCGCGTTACAGCCGGTCGATCTTGGCGGCCATGATGAAGTCCGATTCGCTGAGCCCGTCGATCTTGTGCGTCCACAGGGTGACCTTCACCTGGCCATAGCCCAGGCAAATGTCCGGATGATGGCCCTCGGACTCCGCGAGCTCGCCAACACGGTTCGTGAACTCGAGCGCCTTGCGGAAGTCCTTGAACTTGAACTCGCGCTCCAGGTGGCGCTCGTCGACCACTTGCCAGTCGTCCGACAACTGCTCTCGGTACGGTGCCAGCGCCTCGCCCTTGAGGGGCTGCTCACCGCCTTGGCAGGGCTTGCACTTCTTCTCGTGTAGATTTCCGGTGGCCTTGTTCATTTCACTCTCCTTCTGTGTGTACTGGCTCCTGCCCGTACGCCGACGACATGACCAATCGCCCCATCTTGGTCCAACAGGTTGCCATAGACCTATGCGCTGCGAGCTATCTGACGCATGCCGAGGTCTTGAGCGGGCGGGTTCTCACAGCGCTGTACCCGAGTCGCAAGGCGAAGCCATGCAATGTGCGTTCCAACGAGTTCGTCATGTTCCTAATCCCTACACACACGGCTCACTGGGGGCTGTCCGCCCTCCTTCCCTGCCGCCTCAGGCCTGCGCCTTGACGGGCTCCATCTGCGGCGTGGCTCA
>CAZOBJ010000045.1:0-24244 GCA_964577825.1 uncultured Planctomycetales bacterium | reverse complement strand
TGCTACTGCGTGTTCATCGCCATGATCTTCGACATGCTCGACGGCAAGGTGGCGCGCATGACCGGCAGCGCCAGCCACTTCGGCGCGGAGCTCGACAGCCTGGCCGACGTGGTGAGCTTCGGGATCGCGCCAGCGGTGATCCTGTCCGTGAGCCGCATGCACGTGGAGCCCGCCGGCGAGCACTGGTGGAGCATGGCCATCTGCATGGGCTTCGTGTACGCGGCCTGCGCGGCCCTGCGTCTGGCGCGGTTCAACGTGGAGAGCGACACAACGGCCAAGGACACGTTCCGCGGCCTGCCCAGCCCGGGCGCGGCCGGCGCGGTGACCGGGGTGTTTCTCCTCGTACACGACTCCGACCTGCGTCCGGTCATCGACGAGCTTCTAGGCGGCATGACCATTCACCTGCTGGCCCTGTACATGCTCTTCATCGGATTGCTCATGGTGACGCGCGTGCGATACGCTCATGTCACCAACCAGCTTCTCAACGGCCGCAAGCGCTTCACCCACATCGTGATCGCGCTCTTCGCGCTGGTCTTGCTCTGGCGCTATCCCGCCTGGGTCCTGGCCGGGGCGTTCAACCTGTACGCGCTCGGCGGCGTGGCGGGAGGCGTGGTGCGCCGCGCGCGGATCTGGGCGCACATGATCAAGACGCGGCGCTGGCGCGAACGCCGGGACGAGCGGCAGGCCTCGGAATCCGGCCCCACGGAGGACCATTCATGAGCCGTACGCGCGCCGGCCGGGTGCGTACCTGGTACGCGGACGGGCTCGCCTTCGAGTGCCAGCGCTGCGGCGGCTGCTGCTCCGGCGCGCCGGGATACGTGTGGGTCAACGACCGCGAGATCGCCGCGCTCGCCGGGCACCTCGAGATGAGCACGGACGAGTTCATACTCCGCTACGTGCGTTACAGCCTGGGCCGCAAGAGCCTGCGCGAGCGCGCGGACGGGGACTGCGTGCTCCTGGACCCGCACACGCGCACCTGCCGCGCCTATCCGGTCCGGCCGGTCCAGTGCCGCGCTTGGCCCTGGTGGAACGAGAACCTGGCCTCACCCGAACGCTGGGCCGAATGCGCGGACAGGTGCCAGGGCATTGGCAAGGGACCGGTCCATTCGGCCGCATCCATCGAGGCCGAGATGGAATACGAACGCCGCATCAACGGATGACGGACGCACCACAGGGGGCCGCATGGGTCAGGTCACGGGGTTTGAGCGCACCCTTGTGCTCATCAAGCCGGACGCCATGGCGCGCCGCCTGGCGGGTCGGATTCTTTCCCGGTTCGAGGACAAGGGCCTGACCCCTGTCGGGCTCAAGCTCGTGGCCGTGTCCGAGGACCTGGCCGCGCGCCTGTACGCGGAGCACCGGGACAAGCCGTTCTACGACGGGCTGGTGCGGTTCATCACCTCGGGGCCTGTCATCGCGTTGGCCGCCGAGGGCAAGGAGGCCATCGAGGTCTGCCGCCGACTTGCAGGCGCCACCTGCGGGCGCGAGGCCCGGCCCGGCACGATCCGCGGCGACTTCGGCATGTCCAACCGGTTCAATCTGGTGCATGCCAGCGACACGCCGGTCGCGGCCCGGCGAGAACTCGATCTCTTCTTCAGGGCAGACGAGATGCTGGGCACCGACGCCACGTCGATCGCGCACGTCTACGACCTCTCCGGTCCCGAACCGCTGTAGCCACCTCGACTCGGAACCGAGCGGTTACATCCCGCCCGCCGCCTGCTGCTGGAGCCCTTGCATCAGCCCCATGACAAACAGGATGATGGAAACGA
The DNA here is from genome assembly GCA_964577825.1 of uncultured Planctomycetales bacterium. Taxonomy (GTDB): domain Bacteria; phylum Planctomycetota; class SZUA-567; order SZUA-567; family JAFGNG01; genus CAZOBJ01. Next base: position 22,478 of record CAZOBJ010000045.1, on the reverse strand, counting down.
GCATCGACGGGATCATCACCACGGCCTGAATGATGAAGTACGTCTTCAACTTGCGCTGGGCTTCGGCCAGGGCCCCAGGCGAGCCCGTAAACTGCGCGTCCTCCGCCGCGCTTGCGGCCTGCCACAAGAGGATCCCCATCCACACGGGCAGCCACGCGACCGCCACTCCGATAATGGTCAGCGCCGTGAAAAACGCAGCGACAAACAGGGTCACGCCCACGATGCGCAGCCAGGTACGCGCCTCGTAGAGCGGCCTGCCCAGCTCGACCACAAGCCCCTCGTCCGGCCCCGGCGCACTCGTTGCCAGCGGCAGTTCTTCAGCATATGGAGGCAGTTCTGATCCACCCCGGCGGCCTCGCTGTTCGTCGCCCATGCCGATCTCCTCAAAACCTCAGCGCATTTATCGCCTGCCAGGCCCATGCCCATACCCCTGTTGCATCATCCCACGTCCCCGCGCGCTGTCAACCATCGATCCAGCGCGTCCGCGAACCGCTGCCGGTCCTTTGGCCCGTAGGCGCGCGGGCCGCCGGTCACCTCACCCGCGAGTCGCAAGTCTTCCAGGAAGTCGCGCATGGACAACCGCTCGCCCACGGTCTGGGCATCATACACGTGTCCGCGCGGGTCGAGCGCGACCGCGCCCTTGTCCACCACCGCGGCCGCGAGCGGCACGTCCGCGGTCACCACCAGGTCGCCGGATGCCACCTCGGCCGCGATGCGAAGGTCGGCCGCGTCCGGTCCGCCGGACACCAGGATGGTGTCAACCTTCTCATGCGTAGCCTCCTGCATGGGGCGGTTCGCCACGAGCCGCACCTGCACGCCGCGCAGCCGTGCGGCCCGTATCAGGATGTCTCGCGCCTCGGTCGGGCACGCGTCCGCATCGACCCAGATGGTCACGGTGCCGGGCTCCTCTGCGAGAAAGGTCGCACCGAGTGAAGACCACGCTCGGACGGCGCGACGCGCAATCCTCCGCTGACTTGCCTGCTCGCTATTCGTCGGACACCGACGCCCCCACGCGCACCAGAGACCCCGGGTCCACGGCGGGTACACCCGGGAGCGTGTCGCCCTGTCCCGTGGCCTGCCCCGGACAGCGTTGTTCCACGTCCGCGCGGCTCGCTGTGCGGTTCTTGGAGTAATACACCGCTAGGCCCGCGGCCGTGCGCTCGTGGCATGGATCGTCCCCCGGTCGCAACAGCGCCACGGACCCCGGCCGCTGCACGGTCTTGAAGAGCCGGTCGCCGGCTCGTGCCAGTGCTTCGAGGCGCAGATTCTCGCTGTGGTCGCGGCCGCAGATCACGCGCACGCGTTCGTCGAGCCGGAAGTGCCTGCCCGTGCGCAGGAGCTGGATGTCCTCTTCCTGCACCTCGGTCTCTCGATTGACCAGGTCCTGGAGCCGTGCACAGAACTCCGGGTCCGTGAGGCGGCACCCGCCCGCGGGAGAGTCGTAGGCCTGCAACCTGTACTGCGCGGCGAGGGCGAGCTGCTCCGTGCGGCTCCGTCCGCGCAGGTCCAGCAACCGCTTGCGATCGACCCATCCCTCGCGCTCCGGCAACGTGGGCGGAAAACACCGCGCGCTCAGCGGCCGCAACAACAGGTCCCCGAGGCGGGTGCGGCGGTCGATGAGCTCCAACGCCTGGCGCGTCTGGCTCATGGGGCGCTGACCCAATACCTCGCCGGAGACCAGGAAATCCGCGCCGATCTCGCGGCGATACGCATCCGCTCGACGAAAGGCCTGGATGCGGCAATCGATGCACGGGTTCAAGTGTCGGCCGAATCCGTGCGCGGGGCGGCGCACCATGTCCATCATCTGATCGGTCGCGTTCTCGGTGTGCAGCGGCACCCCGATTTCGTCCGCTAGCTCCACGACTTGCGGATGCACCCCACCCTCCGGGCCCTGGCGGCAGAATGCGCTTACGAGATGAAACGCAATCACCTCTACCCCGTGGTCGCGCACCAGGCACACGGCCAGTGCGCTGTCCAGCCCGCCCGAGAACAGGGCGACCGCCCTGCGTCTTGTCGAAGGCATCCTCAATATCCTTGCGCCTGTGTGCCGGCCCGTCCGGGTCGTTGCGAGACAGGCCCGCCTTCATGCTAGCGAGGCCCCAGGCACCGCGCAAGTGGGCTAGGCGGCGTGGTCTTGACAGGTCCGGACTGCGCCCTATGATCGCCTCGGCCCGTGCCGGGCCGGGAGAGGCGCATGCACATCGTGATGATCGCGGCCGAGGCCGCGCCCGTCGCCAAGGTCGGCGGCCTGGCCGATATGGTCACCGGACTCTCGCGCGAACTTGCGACCCTCGGGCACCGCGTCGAGCTCATGCTCCCGTTCCACCAGGGTCTCGCCACGGACCAGGTTCAGGGCCTGCACAAGCTCGACCGCGCCCTGCGCGTGCCTGGCCCGGCAGGCGAGGAGATCCAGGACGTGTACGCGGGCCGCGTCGAGAAGCTCGAGGCCAAGCTCTTTCCTTGCGGGGACCAGTTCGCGCGCGCGGACATCTACGGCTACGACGACGACGCATTGCGGTACGCGCAGTTCAACCGGACCGTGCTCGAGTACCTCGCCGCCCGCGCACGCTGGCCGGACATTCTCCACACTCACGACTGGCATACCGGGCTCATCGGTCCCCTGCTCCGGAACGAGTTCACGGCGTCCCGTGAGGCGCGCACGCGGATCGTATTCTCCATCCACAACATCGAATACCAGGGCCAGTGCGCGCACCCCCAGCGGCTCCTGAAGTCCATAGGGCTACACGCGCCGGCGCATCTGCGCGCGGACCGCCTGGCCGATCCGCACCATCCGGGGCTTGTGAACCTGCTGCAGGCAGGCATCGTGTACGCGGACGTCATCACCACAGTGAGCCCCACCTACCTCGCCGAGATCCAGACGCCCCTGGGTGGTCGCGGACTGGACGGCCTGTTGCGCAGCCAGGCGCATAAGCTCGTGAGCATCCTCAACGGCATCGACTGCCAGCGCTGGAACCCGGCTACGGATGCGCTCCTGCACCGGACCTATACGGCCGACACCTTCCGGCGCAAGTTCGCGAATCGCAAGGCCCTGCGCAGGCGCCTCGGCCTGCCCGAAACGAACCAGCCGATCGTGGCATGCGTCTCGCGCCTGGTCTCGCAAAAGGGCACGCCCCTCATCCGCCATGCCCTGTATCGCACGGTCGAGGCGGGCGGCCAGGCCGTGCTCCTGGGCACGAGTCCGGACCCGGGAGTCCAGGCCTCGTTCGAACGCGTGGCCTCGGTCCTGGCGCCCACGCACCGGGCCGCGGTGCGCCTGGTGCACGACGAAGAGCTGAGCCACCTCGTGTTCGGCGGCGCGGACATGTTGATCGTGCCCAGCCTGTTCGAGCCCTGCGGCCTGACGCAGCTCATCGCGTTGCGCTACGGCACCGTGCCGCTCGTCCGCCGCACGGGGGGCCTGGCCGACACGGTGGTCGACCCGGCCGAGGTCGACCGGCTCGGCGCGAAGGCGAACGGGTATGTGTTCAACGACCCGGACGAGCGCGCGGTGGACTGGGTCTTGACGCGCGCGCTGAGCGACTACCGCCACCGGGTCCGCCGGTTCCGCAGGCTCGCGCGCAACGGGATGCGCGCCGACCATTGCTGGGGCCGCTCCGCCCGGGAGTACGAGCGCGTGTACCGGCGCGCGGCCGGCTTGTGAGTCGCGCCAGGCCTTGCATAGGGGGTCCGGTTTTCTACAATCATGTTTGGCTTACCTAGAAGCCAGGGCTAAGGGAGGCCACCCCATGGCCGACAATGCCGAGGATCCCCAGGCAGCAGAGCCGAGCTCCGAGCCGAACGAAGCCGAGGCCCAGGAGCCGAGCTCCGAGCCGGAGAGCCCCGCGTCTTCGGAGTTGGATGCGGCGCCCGAGAGCCCGCAGACGGCCGGCAGGGGCGCCGCGCGCATCCTGATCGCCGAAGACGTCCTGCCTGTGCGCCGCATGCTCCAGAAGATCCTCTCCAGCGCTGGCTACGACGTGGACGTGGCCGAGAACGGGGAGGTCGCGCTGTCCATGCTGCGCATGGCCAACCCGCCGTTCGACCTCGTCGTGCTCGACTTGGTGATGCCCGTGCTAGATGGGGTGCGCACCCTGGCGCAGATGCGCAAGGAGGGGCTCTACGATCCCCCGAAGGTGCTCATCTGTTCGAGCCGCGGCGACCGGGGCACCGTGCAGCTGGCGGGCAAGCTGGGGGTGTGCGGCTACATCCGCAAGCCCTTCAAGACGGACACGGTGCTCGACAAGGTCCGCAACGCCCTTGAAAGCTCGAAGCAAAGCGAAGCCCAGGCAAGCGCCGCCTCTTCGGACAAGGATGCTGCCGGACAGCCGGAGGAATCGGAACAAGCTCCCGAGCCTTCGCCCGACGCACCGGCCGAAGGCGACGAGCCCGCCAAGCCCGCAGAAGGCGAGTCCGAGAATCCCGAGCCTCAGGGCTAGCCCTCCTTCCGCCCCCTCAGTGCTCGCACGCGTTGTCGCCCGGCTTGAGCTCCCCCCGCAGATAAGCGGCCACCACCGCGCTGGGCTCGTGCGAAGGCACGCCCACGCACACCTCGACATTCTGCCCGGCGAACAGGTCCTGCGCACGGCTCCCCATGCCGCCAGCCAGCACGACGTCGACCCCTTGCTCGGCCAGCCACCCGGGCAGGAGCCCCGGCTGATGCGCGGGAGGCTCCACCAGGTTTTGCTTGACGATCGCGCGTTGCTCCAGGTCCACGTCCACCAGCGCGAACGCCTCGCAATGTCCGAAGTGCGCGGAGACCTTGCCGCCGGTCACCGGTGCCGCGATTCTCATAATCTGCTCTCCGTGTGTATCTGGACGATCATCGTGCGTCTCGGTCATCGAGCCTGGTCGCGTTCGACGTTTCTCCTCCGTCCCAGCTCAGAAACCGCCGCAGAATCTCCAGGCCCACGCTGCCGCTCTTCTCCGGGTGAAACTGCACGGCCGCCAGATTCCCGCGCGCCACCGCACTGGCGAAGGTCACGCCCGCGTATTCGGTCTGGGCAAGAACCATACCCGAGTCCGCTGGCGCCGGATAGTAGCTGTGCACGAAGTAGGCCTCGTCTCCGTCCCGCACGTCCGCGAATAGGGCATGCGGCCGGATGACGTGAAGCGCGTTCCACCCCATGTGCGGCACCTTCACGTGTCGGTCGGCCGGAAAGGCGAACCGCACCACCTTGCCCGGCAACAGGCCCAGGCAGTCCACGCCGCCGTCCTCCTCGCTGTGGTCGAACAGGAGCTGAATCCCGATGCAGATGGCCAGCACCGGCGTTCCGGCGCGCACCGCGTCTCGCAGAGCGTGGTCCAGTCCGAACCGGCGCAGGCTGTCCATGCACGCGCGCGCCGCGCCCACCCCGGGGAAGATGACTCGCGCGGCGTCGCGCACCATGGCCGGATCGCGCGTGACCACGGCCTCTCCGCCCACGTGCTCGACCGCCAGGCGCACACTCGTCAGATTGCCTGCTTCGTAGTCCAGGATCGCGATCATCGCCATTCCAATCCGTCGGGCCTCGAAGCCGATGCGAAAGCGAGTGTGCGTTGCGCCAGGTCCGCGAGCTCCGGGTCGACCCCTACTCCCACTCGATGGTCGCCGGCGGCTTTTGGCTCACGTCGTAGACCACGCGATTGACGCCCTTCACCTCATTGATAATCCGCCGGCTGATGCGATCCAGGACCTCGTAGGGAAGCCGCGCCCAGTCCGCGGTCATCGCGTCCACCGACTCCACCGCGCGCACGGCCACCACGTGCTCGTACGTGCGTTCGTCGCCCATCACGCCAACCGAGGCCACGGGCAAGAGCACCGCAAAGGCCTGCCAGACCTCGTCGTACAGGCCTGCGGCCTCGATCTCCTGGGCTACGACGCGGTCCGCGGCCTGGAGCATCGCCACGCGCTGCGCGTCCACTTCGCCCAGGATGCGCACGGCCAGTCCCGGCCCGGGGAACGGGTGGCGCCGCACGATGCTCGCGGGCAGGCCCAGTGCCTCGCCCAGCTCGCGCACCTCGTCCTTGAACAGGTCGCGCAGGGGCTCGATAAGGTCGAGCCCCAGCTTCTCGGGCAGCCCGCCCACGTTGTGGTGGCTCTTGATCACCGCGGTGGGCCCGCCGTGGGCAGCCACGGACTCGATGACGTCCGGATACAGGGTCCCCTGGGCCAGAAAGCGTACGTTCGGCAGACCGCCGGCGACCCCCTCGAACACGGCGATGAACTCGCCGCCGATGGCCTTGCGCTTCGCCTCGGGGCTCACCAGCCCCTTGAGCCTTGCCAGGAACCGCTCGCGGGCGTCCACGCAGATCAGGTTCATGTGGAAGCTGTCGCGGTACACCCGCTCGACCTCCCCGGCCTCTCCGGCGCGCAAAACCCCGTTGTCCACGAAGATCGCGGTGAGCTGATCCCCGACCGCACGCTGGAGGAGCAAGGCCACCACGCTCGAGTCCACACCTCCCGACAGGCCCAGGACCACGCCCGCGTCGCCCACGCGCTCGCGCACCTGGCCCACGGTCTCCTCGATGAACCCGGACATGCGCCAGGTGCCCTTGGCGGCGCAGACCTTGTACAGGAAGTTGCGCAGGAGAGCTCGCCCGTGCGGAGTATGGTGCACCTCGGGATGGAATTGCACGCCGAAGAGCGGCGCGCCCTCGTGCCCGAACGCTCCGTGCGGACAGGTCTCCGTGCGCGCCAGGGTCTGGTACCCGTCCGGCAGGCGGGCCACCTCGTCGCCGTGGCTCATCCACACGGGCATCTCCGCGGGCAGCCCGTCGAACAGCGGCCCTGGCGCCGTGACCGTGAGGTGCGCCATCCCGTACTCGCGCCGGTCGGCGCGCGCGACCTCGCCCCCGGCCACCGCGCACAGAAGCTGGGCCCCGTAGCAGATGCCCAGCACCGGCACGCCCAAGGAGAACACCTCCTTGTCACACCACGGCGCGCCGGGGCCGTACACATTGGCCGGCCCGCCGCTCAGGATCATGCCGATGGGCTGGAAGCCTCGGATCGTGTCCAGCGGCGCGTCATAGGGCAGGATCCGGGCGAACACGCCCTGCTCGCGCACACGCCGCGCGATGAGCTGCGCATACTGGCTGCCGAAATCGAGCACGACCACGCTTTCCGCGCGCGGGGCAGGCTGCATGGGGCGTCTCCGGCCCTAGACGTCCTGGCGGTAGTTGGGCGCTTCCTGGGTGATGGTGATGTCGTGCGGGTGTCCCTCTAAGAGCGCGGCCCGCGTGATCTGCACGAACACCGCTTTCCGGCGCAGGGCCTCGATATCGGCCGCGCCGCAGTACCCCATGCCCGCGCGCAGCCCGCCGATGAGCTGATACACGTAGTCGGAGAGCGGCCCCTTGGCGGGCACGCGGCCTTCGATGCCCTCGGGCACCAACTTCCCGGGCGTGGTGGCCCCTTGGCGATAGCGCTCGCCCGAGCCGTGGACCATGGCGCCTAGGCTGCCCATGCCGCGGTAAGCCTTGAACACGCGGCCGTGAAAGATGATCTTCTCGCCGGGCGCCTCGTCCGTGCCCGCCAACAGAGACCCGAGCATCACGCAATGCGCGCCCGCGGCGATGGCTTTGGTGATATCCCCGGACTGGCGCACGCCGCCGTCGGCGATGATCGGCACGTTCGCGTCCGCGCTCGCGCGCGCCGCCTGCCGGATCACGGTCAGCTGCGGCACCCCCACCCCGGAGATGACGCGCGTCGTGCAGATCGAGCCCGGGCCCACACCCACCTTCACGCCGTCGGCTCCGGCCTCGATCAGGTCGCGCACGCCCTGTTCGGTGGCCACGTTGCCCGCGACCACGTCCACCTCGTGCGCTCGCTTGTACCGGCGCACCGCGTCGATCACGTTCTGGGAGTGCCCGTGAGCGGTGTCGACCACGATCACGTCCACGTCCGCGTCCACCAACTGGCCCACGCGCTCGTCGTCGTCCACGCCCACCGCTGCCCCCACGCGCAGGCGGCCCCGCGCGTCCTTGCACGCGATCGGGAAGAGCTCGGTCTTGCGGATATCCTTGATCGTGATGAGCCCCGCCAGCCGATCCCCGTCGTCCACGAGCAGGAGCTTCTCCACCTTTTCCCGATGCAGGATTTGCTTGGCCGCTTCGAGCGAGGTGTCCGGCGGCGCGGTGACGAGCCGATCCCGGGTCATCACCGTCTCGATGGCCGCGTGGTCGTCGGTCTGGAACCGAAGGTCACGGCTCGTGAGGATGCCCACCAGGCGGTCGTCGTCCACCACGATCGGCACGCCGCTGATGTTGTGCTCGGTCATGATGTCCTTGGCCTGGCGGATCGTGTCCTTGGGCCCGAGGGTGATCGGGTCGGTGATGATCCCCGACTCGCTGCGCTTGACCTTGTTGACCTCCAGCGCCTGCATGTGCGCGGACAGGCTCTTGTGCACGATCCCGATACCGCCCTCCTGCGCCAGGGCGATGGCCAGGCGGGACTCGGTGACCGTGTCCATAGCCGCGGAGGTGACCGGGATGTTCAAACCGACGTTGCGCGAGAATCGCGTGGAGGTGTCCACTTCGGTGGGCACCACGTCGCTCTTCTGCGGCACCAGCAACACGTCGTCGAAGGTCAGCCCTTCCGGCAGCTCGGATTGGCCCATGTCTGTCCCTCCCGCCCTTGCTCGCGGCCCGCGGCCGTAGGAAAGCTCTGAATGCTAGGCCTCCGGTCGAAGTTGTCAAGCGAAACCGGCGCGGCCCGTCACCGGCCAGGGCCCTCCAGCCGCTCGTACACGACCAGGCGCCGCCGATGGTCCGTGCCGGGCAACAGGTACGCGTGGTCCTCGACGAGCCGGTACGCGCCCTCGAATAGCGCGCGGGCCTCCGCGAGTTCCGGGTCGACGCTCGGCCCTTTCATGAAGATGGCCCGGCCCCCGCGCACCAGGCATCCGTCCACGCGTTCCAGGGTCGCCGCAATGGGCTCGACCGCGCGGGTCACCACGCCCTGCACGGGCTCACGGTAGTCCGGGCGGATCTGGTGCTCGTGCAGGTACAGACGCGGCAGGCGCAGACACCGGCGCACCTCGTCCAGGAACGCGGCACGCACTTTGCGCCCTTCGGCCAGGATCACGTCGATCTCAGGATGCAGGATCTTCAGCGGCACCCCCGGGAACCCGCCGCCCGAGCCCAGGTCCAGGAGCGGCGAGGGCAGGCTTGTGAGCCGCCCGGCCATGGCGCAGTCCACGAAGTGCTTGACGACCACGCCCTCGAACCCGCGGATCCGGGTGAGGTTGATCTCTTGATTGCGCGCCCGGATTCGCAGAAAATACTGCCAGAACTGGTTGGTCTGTACGTCGTCGAGTTTGAAGCCGCACGCGCCGAAGAGTTCGCGCAGGGCCTGGGGCGAGGGCTGGACTCTGCCCGGACCAGGGGGAGAGCGGCACCCCTTGCCTTGGGAGCGCCGGCCTTTCTTCTGCGCGCCACCCGGGCGGGTACGCCCGCGTGCGGAGCGTTTGCGGCTGCTCTCTTTGCGCCGCTTGGTCATCAGGAACCCCTCATCGTCATGCCCCACCGCGCGAACACGCCCGAGCCGGACCTTTGCGTCCTATACGTGGACAACCATCTGCTGGCCGTGGACAAGCCCGCGGGCGTGCTGGTCCAGGCCGACCGCACCGGCGATCCGTCTCTGTTAGAAGCGGCTCGCGAGTGGATCCGCGTCCGCTTCCGCAAGCCGGGCAACGTGTTCTGCGGGCTCGTTCACCGCCTGGACCGGCCCGCGAGCGGCGTGGTCCTGTTCGCGCGCACGAGCAAGGCGGCCGCCCGGCTCTCGGACCAGTTCCGCAGGCACGCCGTGGCCAAGGTCTACCGCGTGGTCGTGCACGGTCGGCCCCCCAAGCCGGCCGACGCCCTGCGCAACCGGCTGCTGCCCGGGCGCGAGGGCCGGCGCACCCGCATTGCGCAGGGGCCAACGGCCGGCCGGCCGGCAGTCCTCCAGTACCGCGTATTGGCCCACCGGCAGGACCTCCACGAGCTCGAGGTCCGCCCGGAGACCGGACGCAAGCACCAGATCCGCGCCCAGCTCGCGCACATCGGGTGCCCGGTCGTAGGCGATCGGCGCTACGGGTCGCGGGCCCGCCTGCACGAGGGCCGAGCCATTGCGCTGCACGCCGAGCATATGACCGTGCGTCACCCCACGCGCGACGAGGACGTGGACCTGCACGCACCGCTTCCCACGTACTGGCCGCTCACGCCTCAGTCGCCAGAGTCCCGATCTCGCCGAACGCGTCCTTGAGCGCCGGATACAGGCTCCGATACACGCGATACCACTTCCGGTACGCGCGCACGCCCTCCCGGGTCTTGCGCACGCGTCGGCGCACCCGGATCGTAGCCGCGCAGGCCTCCGGCACGCTCTTCCACACGCCTGTGCCCACGCCGGCCAAGAGCATGGCGCCGTAGGCCGGGCCAACCGACGAGTTCGTGATCGCGCAGTCGCACGCGTACACATCGGCCTGCATCTGGGCCCACAGCTTACTGCGCGCGCCGCCGCCCGCGAGCCGCACCTCGCGCGGACGCACGCCCAGCCCGCGGATGATCTCCAGGCAGTCCTTCATGGCGAACGTGGCGCCCTCCATCACGGCGCGGGCCATGTGGTCTCGATCCGAGCGCGGCGTGAGCCCGATGAAGCAGGCCCGCGCGTATGGGTCCGCGTGCGGGGTGCGCTCGCCGGTCAGGTACGGCAGGAACATGAGCCCCTCGCACCCGGCCGGCACGCGGGCCGCGCCGCGCGTGATGAGGTCATACGGGTCGCGTCCCCGGCGCGTGGCCTCGGCCACCACGTCCTGCGCGAGCACATTGCGGAACCACTGAAATGACCCGCCGGCAGCGAGCACCACGCCCATGACGTGCCACTTGCCGGGCACCGCGTGGCAGAAGGTGTGCACCCGGCCCTGTGGGTCGGTTTCCATGGACTCCGCGTGCGCGAACACCACGCCCGAGGTGCCCAGGGTCGCGGACACAACGCCCCGGCGCACGATGCCGTTGCCCACCGCGCCCGCGGCCTGATCTCCGCCACCGCCCACGACGGACGTGCCCGCAGGGACGCCCAGGCGCCGGGCCGCCTCGCGCGAGACGCGGCCGGAGACCTCCGGCGACTCGTACACTCGCGGCAGGCGCTCCGGGTCGATTTCCAATCTGCTGAGCAGGGGTTGGCACCATCGCCGCCGCGCCACGTCCAGGAGCAGGGTCCCGGACGCATCGCTCACCTCGGTGGCGTACTCGCCGGTCATCCGATACCGGATATAGTCCTTGGGAAGGAGCATCATCCGAGTGCGCGCATATACGCGCGGCTCGTGCCTGCGCACCCACAGGATCTTCGGCGCGGTGAACCCGGTCAGCGCCGGGTTGGCCACGTACCGGATGAGCCGCCCCCGCCCGCCCGCGCGCTCGGTGATCTCCTCGCACTCGCGCGCGGTGCGCTGGTCGTTCCACAGGATGGCCGGCCGCAGCACCCGGCCCTGACCGTCCAGGCACACGAGGCCGTGCATCTGTCCGGAGAGCCCGATGCCGCCCACGTCCCGGCCAGGTATGTCCGCGTCCCGCAACATCTTGCGCACGGAACCGACCACCGCGCGCCACCAGTCGGCCGGGGCCTGCTCGCTCCACCCCGGCCGCGGCGCGTGGCAGGGATACTCGGCCACCACCTGGGCGCGCACGCGGCCGCGCTCGTCGCACAGCACGGCCTTGGTGCCGCTCGTGCCCACGTCAACGCCGATCAGGTGCCCCATGTTCCCTCTCGCGAGACTGGATGCAGGGCTTACCGCCCGACGCGCAGCACGAGTTCCGGGATGTTCCTGCCCGCCTCCTTGGCATTGAAGCTGACGTCGTCGCCGCCGTCCATCTTGAGTACAAACGGCTCCGCGCCGGCCTCGGCCACGGGCTTCTCGTTGCCGAGGGCCGAGGCTCGCCGCACCAACACCACCCAGTCCGTGCCCAGCGCATGGTTCGGTGGCGCGCCCAGGTCCGCAGGGCCGCCGCCTTCCACTGTGGCCACCGAGCCGGCCTGCAGGTCGCCGCCCTCGCGCGGGTTGTACCACTGGACCTCGAAGGCGCCTTCCAGGCCCGTCAGGTCTAGTTCCGTGGGTTCGGCCGCGTGCAGGAATACGACGTACACCTCGCCCTCCTTGCACAGGCAGTACGCCCCGTCCGCGCCGACCTTGCCGTCGTCGCAGGTCATCTTCTGGAAGGGGATGCCGTTCTTGCGGAAGAACTCGAGCGCGTAGCGACACTGGTCCCACCACAGGTCCCGGCTGCGGAAGTCCTGGCAGGTGAGGTCCGAATGCGGATGATCATAGCCGAAGTACCACTCGTTGCCCGCTCCGCCGGCCATGAGCGTACCCCACAGCGCGTTGCGACGCTCAGGCGTATGCTCGGGCCGCTCGGCGTCGGTCACCACCCCGTGCGAGGCGGCGCCGGGCTCGTCGCAGGCCACGACCCAGGGCTTGCCCGCCTCAGCCGAAGCCCGCACCCAGCGCAGCACGCGCGCGTGCACGTCCGCGAAGTTGCGCCGGCCCGTCTGGAGCGAAAACCCGGTCAACTTCGAGGCCTCACCCAACAGATCGTCGGGCGACTTGCCATTGTGAATCACGATGTGGTGTTGGTACGGGTCGTGCGTCCACAAATACTCGGTCATGGCGATGCGCTGCGGCGTGGTCTGGCTGTTCTCCTCCCCGAGGTTCCAGTTGAGCGCCAGGTGGTGTGCGAACCGGGCAATGAGCTCGCGGTAGTAGAGCCGCCGCTGCGGGCCCATGAAGCCGTCGTCAAGGAGCTGGTCGTTCTCGGTCTCCTGCGTCTTGAAGTGCAGATACAGCCCCAGCCTGTCGGCATGCTCGAACACGCGCTCCCACTGGGCGAGCCTGGAGACGTCCATGCGCCACCGCTCGTCATACGTGAGATACGGGAACACGTTGCGGTCGTCGCCGCGGATGTTCAGGGTGAGAAACGAGAACACGTTCATGCCTTCAGAGGCGAGGTAGTTGAGCGCGCCGATCATTCCCTTGCCCTTGCCCTCGCCCCAGGTCGGGTCTCCTTCGCGCCAGTCGGACACATGCGCGCTCCATGTCTTGATCAAGTTGTCCTTGTGCCCGTCCTGTTTGAACTCGCCGTCGAAGTCGGCGTAGGCCAGGAAGTTCTCCGGCGCGTCGGGGCCTTGCTTGAGGAAGTACTCGCCCGTTCCGGCGAAGCGCAGGTAGTGCTCGCCCACATAGTCGAGTCGCCCCCTCCCGCGGAAGTCGCGGCCCGTCTTGTCCGTCGGACCGATGTCGACGGTGCCCGTCAGCCCCTCGAGCGGAGGCCGTGCATCGCCCGCGTCCGGGGCATCGGCCATGGCCACGTGCTCACCCGTGCGGAACGACACGAGGTAGGTCCATGTCCCCTCTTCGTCCGGGGCGAAGTGCACGCGCCACTTGTTCCCCTCCGTGGCACCCGTGTCGGCGGCGTTGCCGTCCGCAGCGAAGTACCCCGGCACCACGTACGCGCGCTCACCTTTCGTGAACGTCACGGTCAGACGGCAGTCGGTGAACGGATTCGGCGACCCCGTCTCCGAGCAGTGGGGGCCCTGGAAGGTCAGCGTGACCTTGTGCCAGGTCTTCGGCTCCCCGGATACCTCGACGCTGCCCTCCCCTTCAGAGGGTGGAATGTCGACCGACTGAAACTCGGGCGCCTTTTCCGCGCCCAATAGCGCGACACCCTCTTCCATCACGACCTCGGAGGGCTCGAGCGCAAGATCGGTCACCTCTTCTTCCGCATGGTCCTTTGCCAGGACAATGCGGTCGAGGAACAGGTTTTTGGCCCGCCCCTCTACGATCAGGGTATGCTTCCCGGCAGTCAAGTCGTACACCGGATTCCGGAATGTGTGATGGCGCGGCTCGCCGCGGATCGCCCAGTTCCACTGGAACTTGTTATTCCCCCCCCGGAGGATGACATGCTTCGTGGGGCGGCCGAGCCATCCCTCCTGGCCGGCCATTCGCACATAGCAGTCATTGGCCGCGTCGCCGCGCTTGGTCTCCAGAGGCGCGCCGAGCGCACGCACCCACAGCCGGTACTCGCCCGGGTCCGTGACGTTGATTACATAGGTCAATGGGCTCTTCGGAGGGCCGGATACCTCGGTGTTGCCCGTGAACCGGATGCACCCCTCGCCGGTGAACCCCTCCAGATACTCGAACTCCTCAGCGCCGGCGTGCAGCTCCCATTCTCCGGAAAGAGATGCCGACTCGGCCTCGATGCAGATCAGGCCGTCCTGTTCCTGGTACACCTTTGTCTTGTCCGTCCCGGCCGGCGCTGCACCCTCCTGCGCGTCCGCCGCAGCGGACATACCGACCTGCGCCAGCCCCGCTACGAGCAATCCCAACACCACCAGCGCCCGTCCTCTGCGCACGGCACCGCCCTCCTCTCCTACGACATGGGAAGACACGGACGCCCTACTCGCAGCCCTTGCATCGCCAGCTCATCGAGCAAAACTCGATGAGGATGCACAGGCGTAGGCTGGGGCGTTCCACTGGATGCAGTATGCGCGGCCGTGGGCGCGTGTCAACACTGCCCTACGTGTGGGCGCGCAGCCACGCGGCCGTGCGTGCGAGACCGGCGTCAAGGTCCACGACCGGCGCGTACCCGATCCGCTCTTGCGCGCGGGAGATGTCGGCCTGGCTGTGCGGCACGTCGCCGGGCGCGGGGTCCGTGTACACGGGCTCCAGCGCGGTGCCGAGGATCGCGTTGAGCTTGACCACCAAGGCGTTGAGGTCCGTGCGCTCGCCGCAGGCGACGTTCAGAGTGTCCCCGTCCAGCCGCCCGGGTGCGCAAGCGGCCAGCAGGTTCGCCTCCACCACGTTGTCCACGTAGGTGAAGTCGCGCGACTGGGTGCCGTCGCCGTAGATGGTGGGCCGTTCGCCCGCGAGCATCATGCGGATGAACTTCGGTATCACCGCCGCATATTGGCTGCCCGGGTCCTGGCGCGGGCCGAACACGTTGAAGTACCGCAGGCTCACGGTATCCAGGCCGTAGCAGGTGCTGAACGCTCGGGCGTAGTGTTCCTGCGCGAGCTTGGCCACGGCATACGGGCTCAGGGGCCGCGCGGGCATGTCCTCGCGCTTGGGGAGCTGCGGCATGTCGCCGTAGGCCGAGCTGCTGCCCGCGACCACCACTCGCTTCACTCCGGCCGCGCGCGCGGCCAACAGCAAGCGCAAAGTCACATCCACGCACGAGTAGTTCGTGGCCAGGGGATCGGCCACCGACCGCGGCACCGAGGGAATGGCCGCCTGATGCAACACGAAGTCCGCGCCCCCCAGCGCGTCGGCCAGCAGGCCCTCGTCGCCCGCGTCGCCCTCGATGAACCGCATGCGGTCGCGCACGTCGGCCACGTTCTCGGGCCGTCCGGTCACGAACGAGTCGATGCCCACGACTCGGCAGCCCTCGGCGATCAATCGGCGCACGAGGTGGCTGCCGATGAATCCGCCCGCGCCGGTGACGACAACGCGCTCAGACGCCTGGGCCATGGTCACCGTCCCTGCCGCAGGCGCAGACCCAGGGTTTCGTGCAGGGCCTCCTGGGCGTTGATCTTGCGGATGGTGGCCTCCACGTCGTAGGGCACCCGGCGGTACCACACGGTCTGGCCGTCGTATTCGACCCAGCAGGCCCGGAAGTCATGGTCGCGCGGCTGGCCCACGGACCCGACGTTGACCACGGCCTTGCATCCGGCCGCGGGTTGGTAGCTCGCGTCGGCCGCCTCCACGATGAGAAAGGCCTCCTGCCCCTGCTCCACCACGCCGGGGAAATGGGTGTGACCCACGAACACCAGGTCCGCGCTCATGCAGTCGAAGATGTCGTCGACCTTCAGCGGGTCGGTCTCTGGATCCGAAGGCAGCACGTACTCCATGACCGGATGGCGCGGCGACCCGTGCATGGCCGCGTAGCCGTTGCACCTGCATTCGGCCTGGAGCGTGGAGATGAACTGCCACCGCCGCCGACGCGCCTCGTCCTCCGGAGCGAGATCCGGATCGAGCCGATCCTTGGAGAAGTCGATCGCGCGCTTGGCCACGGGGTTGAACCCCTCTGCGTCGTGCTGGACCGCGTACTCGTGATTGCCGCGCAGAACGACCGCGCACCGCTCCATGGCCAGGTCCAGACACCGCTCCGGATCGGGCCCGTAGCCGATTACATCGCCGAGGTTGAGGATCTCTTCGATGCCCCGGGCATGGATATCGCCGAGCACCGCCTCGAAGGCCTCGGCGTTGCCATGCACATCCGAAATGATCGCCACGCGCTCGGCCATGGCAGGACTATTCGGTGAAGTTGAGCGCTTCCACGCCGCTCACTTCGGGCACCGTCTCCTTGAGGCGCTTCTCCACGCCCATCTGCAGGGTCATCCGGGCGCCCGGGCAACCCGCGCACGCGCCCTGGAGCCGGACCTTGACGAGCCCGTCGTCGGTCACGTCCACGAGTTCAATGTCGCCGCCGTCCGCCTGGAGCATCGGACGAATCTGGTCGATGACGGTCTGAACCTTGTTCTTGTCCACCATGGTCGTTCCTTTCCGCAGCAGCCCCCTCTCCCGTCAACCTAGTGTCACCCGGGGCGGTGCCGGCACTCAGGCTTCCTTGCGCAGGGCGTCGGCCATGTCGGTGCGCTCCCAGGTGAAGTCCGGGTCCGATCGCCCGAAGTGCCCGTACGCGGCGGTCTTGCGGTAGATCGGCCGTAGCAGGTCCAGCCGCTCGATGATCGCGGCCGGCCGCAGGTCGAAGTGCTTGTTGACGAGCTCGACCAGGCGCTCCTCCGGGACTTCGGAGGTGCCGTGAGTGTACACGTTCACCGACAGCGGCTCGGCCACCCCGATCGCATAGGAGACCTGCAGCAGGCACTCCTGAGCCAGCCCTGCGGCCACGATGTTCTTGGCCACCCAGCGCGCCGCGTACGCGGCGGACCGGTCCACCTTGCTCGGATCCTTGCCGCTGAAGGCGCCACCGCCGTGGGCGCCCTTGCCGCCGTAGGTATCCACAATGACTTTGCGGCCGGTCACCCCGCAGTCGCCGTGCGGCCCGCCGATCACGAATCGGCCGGTGGGGTTGACGTGGTAGATGGTGTTCTCGTCGAGCAGGTGCCCGGGGACCACGGTCCTCACCACTGATCGGACAATATCCTCCTTGAGCTGCTCGTACCCGACGTCCTCGGCGTGCTGGTTGGATACGAGCACGGTGTGTGCGCGCACCGGCTTGCGGTCCTCGTATTCGATCACCACCTGGCTCTTGCCGTCGGGCCGCAGGTAGGGGAGCTCTCCGTTCTCGCGCACCTCGGCCAGCTTCATAACCAGGCGATGGGCGAGCTCCAGGGTCATGGGCATCAAGGCGTCCGTCTCGTCCACCGCGTAGCCGAACATGACCCCCTGGTCGCCCGCACCCTGTTCGCGATCCGCGTCCGGGGTCACGCCCTGGGAGATGTCGCTGCTCTGCTTGTCGATGCTGGTGAGCACCCCGCAGGTGTCGCAGTCAAACCCCATGTTCGAGCTCGTGTATCCGATCTCGCGCACCACGTCGCGCGCGATCTCCGGGATGTCCGGCTGGCAGGAGGTGGTGATTTCGCCCGCCACCATGATGAGCCCCGTGGTCACCAGGGTCTCGCAGGCCACCCGGCCCTGCTTGTCCCGCCCCAGAATGTAGTCCAGCACGGCATCCGAGATCTGGTCGGCCATCTTGTCCGGATGGCCCTTGGCAACGCTCTCGGAAGCGAACAACGTCCGCATCGATACTCTCCTTCATCATGTCGCTGTTGGTGTTGCTGTTCCAGCCTTCCGCAACCGGTTCCGGTCGCGGCCCCGAAGCACGGGAGAATCGAAGATAACTCAGTATAGGTCCGCCGCACGCCTTGGCAAGCGAAAAACGCGCTGCTCAAGGCGACGCCCGGTCGCACAGCGCCCGGCCTCGGCTTCACGCCGCCACACGGTCCAGGGCTTGCATTCACCCCCTCGGACATAGAAGATGGTGTCTGCGACCTCTGCGTCAGACGCGATTCGACGCATCCGCTTGGAGCAACCGCACGGAAGGAGCCCACCCACCATGGAGCCCGCTGCACCCCAGGAAGACGCCAACCTGTTCGCTTTTCTGCGCGAGATGGATGCGCGCAGGCTCAGCCAAGCGCTGACCGACGAGAGCGTGAGCACCGTGAGCTTGGTCCTGGCGCACACGGACCGGGCGCTCGCGGCCCAGGTGCTCGCCGACTTCACCCCGCCCGTGCGCACCGCGGTGCTCAAGGCCATGCGTGGCGCGCGCGCGGTGCCCCGCGAGACCCTGCGCAGCGTGGCCGAGGGCCTGCGCGAGCGCCTGGCGCCCACCCGCCAAGAAGCCGTGGCCTTCGCCCGCGCGGGCGCGCGCTCCTCCGAGGGCGCCGGCCGACCCTCCGCACGCACGCTGCGCTACGGCGGCCCGCACGTCGCCGCGGCCATGCTGCGCCACGCGAGCCCGCACACGCGGCGCATGATCTCCGAGGCCGAGCCCGAGCTCTACAACCGGCTTCGGCGGTTCATGTTCACGCTCGACGACTTCCTGCACGCCTCGGACCGGGCCATCCAGGCCCTGGCCGGCCAGATCGAGACCCCCACCCTGGCCTTGGCGCTCAAGGTGGCCGTGCCGGACCTGCGCGACCGATTTCTGGATAATCTCAGCGACCGCCGTGCACAGCTCGTGCGCGAAGAGATCGACGCCCTTCAGCGCGTGAGCCTGCGGGAGGTCGAGCGCGCCCAGGGCGAAGTTGTGGAGCAGGCCCTCGGCATGCAGGCGCGTGGGCAAATCCTGCTCGACCGCGATGGCGAGCTCGTATGAGGGGCCGGCTGTGAACCATTGCGTCGCGCTCGCAGCCTGCCTGTCGGCGCTTCTTGTGTGCGGATGCGGGGACGATCCGCTGGACAAGCGCGCCGCCCGCCTGGAGGCGCGCATGGCCGCGCCGGGCATGAGCTTGTACGACATCGCCCATTATGCGACCGACCTGGGCGAGCGCTACGAACGCGCGGAGCGTTGGCCCCAGGCCGCCGAGCAGTACCGGCGCGCGGTCTGGGCCCTGGAGTACGCGGGCCTGCTGACCGGGCGCGAGCCGCCCCTGTTGGCCGATGCGCGCGCGAGCCTGGCTCGCGCGCGGGCGAACGTCCCCGAGAGCGCATCCCGGCGGGCGCAACGAGTTACGCCTCCTTCGGCAGCCGCGCTGCCCGAGCACCCTCCCCTACAATGACCTGAGGCACTCTCTGGAAAGCAATCGCTCAGCGCTTGGCTGAGGCCGCGCGGTGCGGATGGGTCTTGCGCCGAATCCCCAGACCCTTGCGGTCCGTGTATCGCGCCTTCTGCTTGGCCCGCAGCTTGCGGCGCGTCTTACGCCGGGCCTTGGCCAGGGCGTCGCGTTCGGCCTTTTTGGTGTGTCGCGACATGCGTCGCACTCCTTGGCTCAATCGTCTGCGCGCAGGTACCTTGCATTAGGAAGGCACAGATTCTGCATGTGGGCAGGGCCTGCGTCAACCCATTTTCCGGAAATCAGTTGTGTCGCCCGGGTTGCGACCCTCGTCGCCAGGGGCCAGATGAGCGACCTTGGCCGGCAGCGGCATCGGCCTCCTGCTCGCGCGCGCACACGACCGCATTGTGCACAAAGTACGCGTCCGCCAGGGGGTCGATCGCGCCGGCAGGCAAGACCGCCTGTGCTCGCTCTGTGGCCGCGGCCGTGAACGCGCCCCGGCCGGCCCCGAGCTCCTGGCCGGCCCCGGGACCCGGCGGGCCCAGGTCCAGGAGTACCGCCTCCTCGGCGATCTGCGGCGCGTCCACCGCGCCCTGAGGCAAGCCGGCGGCCACAATCACCCGCGCCTGGGAGATAAGCTGCTGCCATCCGCTGCCTTCGCTGTCCGCGAGAAGCACGGCCGCATGGCGCTGGGCCAGGCTTGCGGCCAGAGGTAGCCCGAGACTCGCCACCGGGCCCGCAACGAGTACGGGCACGTCGTACAGGTCCACCTCGTGCGTGATCAGGGACCCGAGCACCGCGGCGCACACCGAGGGCGCCAGGGCGGACTCGGGCTCGACCAGAACGCGTGCAAGGTTGCGCGGATGCACGGCTTCCACGTCCTTGGCCCGCGGCAAGCTCCGCGCTGCCCTGCCTCGGTCGATGTCTCCCTGTATGTCCGGCAGAAGACAGACCCCGGTCACGGACGCGTCGCGGCCCAGATCGCCCAGACGGGTCGCCAGGTCCGCTGCCGAGGCGGACGCCGGGAATTCGAGGATCGTGAAGGTGATGCCGCTCGCTTCGCAGGCGCGAGACCAGCGGCGGGCCATCCAAGCAGCGGTGGGAGAGCCGCCCGCCCGAACGGCGACCACGCGCGGGCGGACCCCGCGCTCGACCAGGAGCCGCGTCTGATCGGCCGCCTCGCGCGCAATCGCGTCCGCAAGTTCGCACACGGACAGGATGCGGCCCACCTCAGCCTACCTCTTCGACGGGTACAAACTCCTCGAAGCCCACCGCGCGCAGCACCTTGGCCACCTCCGGGCTGGCGCGCACGCGCAGCTTCTTCTTGCAGGCGTGGGCCTGGAAGAACGCCGCGGCGAGCAGGCCCACATAGGTGCTGTCGATATAGGTGCTGTGGCTGAGGTCGATGAGCAAATCCTGCTCGGGCTCTTCCAGGAGCTCCCTGCAGGCCTCGTCAAAGCACAGATCATGGTCGTACAACGCCTGCCGGTTCACGAACAGGACGCCGTTGCGAAGCTCGAAGTCATTCGCCTCCGTGGTCACGCTCGCTCCCTCTATTGACCAGTGGACCCACGCCTGTCTGCGTGGTAGGCCCCTACATATCGACAGACGGACGCTCCGTCAAGTTAAATCCGCTGCATGCTTGTCCGCGTCCGACGGATGCGCAATAATGGGGGCATGTACAGCGTTCGCATATAGATGGACGCCGCCATGGGCACGGTCCCAGACGACGGAGCGCTGGTGCGCGCCTATCTCGGGGGCGACGCCGAAGCGCTCGGCGCGCTCTATGATCGGCACGCGCCGGCCTTGTTCGGATATTTGCGCGCGCGCGTGGGCGCGCACGAGGCCGAGGACGTGCTCCAAGACACCTTCATGCAGGCGGCGCGCGACCTGGACCGGTACGACCACCGCGGCAAAATGCGCCAGTGGTTGTTCACCCTCGCGCGCAGCCGGGCCCTGGATCGCATCCGCCGCCGCGGCCGCCGGCGCGAACGAGCGCTGGGCGACTCCGAGGAGGAGCGACTGTCGCATCCCGGGCGAGATCCGCTGCAGCATCAGGCGGACCGGGAACTGGCCGGCCGCATCGCCTCAGCCGTGGCCGTGCTGCCGGACAAGCATCGAGAGGTGTTTCTCTTGCGCGAAGAGGGCGGATTGACCTTTCGGGAGATCGCGGACACTTTGGTGATCCCGCTCAACACCGCGCTTTCGCACATGCACCGGGCCACGCTCGCGCTGCGGGCCAACCTGGCGGACCTGGAAAAGGAGCTGGACGAATGAGCGAGCAACCCCACGAGGCGCTGACCTGCTCCCAGGCGCGCAACGCCCTGCTCCTGCAGGAGAGCGCCGAGGCGTCGGACGCGCTGCGCTCGCGCCTGGCCGAACACCTGAGCGCCTGCGCCGCTTGTCGAGAGGAGGCCCAGGCCCTACGCTCCACGCTGGGCACATACCGAACGAACCGCGTCCCGGCCGCGCCACCGCTGCAGGTGCGCCACCGGCTTGTGCGCGAATCCGCGGCCCTGCGACGAGGTAAGATCCTCCACGCGCAGGCCTTGCGCCTGGGCGCGACCGCGGTCGCCACGGCCGCGGCGGTGCTTCTCGCGTTCGCGGTGCTCATGGAGCCCCATCCGCAGCCACCGCCGCATGCGCCCGACATCGGACAGCTCGTGGACCGCGTCGATGAGGACCTCCAGGCGGCCGACGCCTTGCTCGACTATGCCAACGGCACGTATGCGGCTGGCAGCGAGACGCTCACCGGGCCGGAACAGGCCATGGAGCTCCTGGACGCGTTCGCCTCGGAGCTGCGCGCGCTTGAGCCGGTCACCATCCCCGAGAACAGCACCTGATCGTGGAGAACGAGTCCAGAACAAGGAGAGACGCGGCATGAAACGTTTACCTGTGGGCATGCTCGCCACAGCGCTCGCCGCGGGAGCGCTGCTCGTTGCAGCAGGGCTCCACCGGCCCGCTGGAGCGACCGAACCCGCCATGCGGGATCGAGACGGCGACCGCCCGGCGGAGACGGGCGAGCCCGCACGCTCGCCTGAGGCCCTGTATCACGCGCGTCATCCGGAGGGCGACCGGGCGCCCCGGAACGACGACCGCCCGGCGGAGACGGGCGAGCCCGCACGCTCGCCTGAGGCCCTGTATCACGCGCGCCATCCGGAGGCGGATCGGGACAGGCCCACTGGCGACCGACCAGACACCGCTGACCCTGAAGGCCGGGCACGGGACGCTGACCGCCCTGTCCGCGTGGCCGCACTTGAAAGCCCGGTGGATCAGGCCGACGCGAACCTTC
>CAZOBJ010000044.1:0-24450 GCA_964577825.1 uncultured Planctomycetales bacterium | reverse complement strand
CGCCCTCGTATCGCAGCACCGGGGTCACCCGCAGGGGTATGTCTTTGGTCATGAAGCTCATCTCGTACTTCATGTATCCGAGGGTGCGATCCTGCACCATGATGCCGTGCATGCGGCGCAAGTCGGCGCCTTCCGGATACGGCGCCAGCAGATCGATGCTGGCCTTGCCTCCCATGCTCATGGCGTACGCGCCGAACACGTACTGCGTGCGCGGCTCCAGGGCCACGGGCCAACCCGCGAGCTCGGCCCGGCCCTGGCCGTGCGGCCGCTTGATGGCAAAGGCTCGTTCGCCGGAGTTCACCCGCTCGGTGGTGTACGCGCCGGTCACCCCGCCCTGGTCCGGATCCCCCGGAGAGAACCTCCACATCCGTCCGGACTCGAGGCC
Organism: uncultured Planctomycetales bacterium; assembly: GCA_964577825.1. GTDB lineage: Bacteria > Planctomycetota > SZUA-567 > SZUA-567 > JAFGNG01 > CAZOBJ01. Next base: position 24,065 of record CAZOBJ010000044.1, on the reverse strand, counting down.
GGGGTCGACCACCAGGTTGCGGGACGCGGCCTGCGGCTCCTCTGCCTCCCGCGCCGCCGCCTTATCCGGCATGGGCAGGGTTTCGATGTCCAGTGTCACCGTGCCGCCGGACGGCCAGGACTGCCCGAGCTCGTACACGTGTCGGCCGTACCCGTCGAACCGGTCCGAGAGCGCGCCGTCCGTCACCGGCAGCTCGCGCTCCTCGAACCAGACGCGGGCCTCTCCCCCGTACCCCTTGGGCAGTTGCAGGGACGCCTGCACCGGCGCCGGGCTGGCGTTGCACGCGATCAGGTACGTCTTGTCCTCATGCGCCTTGACGAGCAGCTTGACCGTGTCCTCCATGGCGCGGTCCGCATACAGGATCTCCTGCTGAGGAATTGCCTGCACGAGCACGGGCGCAAGCGCGGATAGCTCTCGGCCCAGTCGTTGGATCGCCTGCCAGTTCCCCTTGTATCGCGGCGGCCAGATCCACCATTCGATCCCCTTGGCTCCGCCGATGACCGCAAGGTAGGCCTGCGTGGTCTGCATGGGCCCGGTGAGGAAACGCCGCGAAGCGCTGCACCACTCCATGAGCGGCACGTGCACATAGGGCACACGCAGGCGATCGGTCACGGACACCTGCTCACGGACTTCCTCGTAGACGGCGATCATGGGCGCCTTGTACCCGATGCCGTAGAAGTCCATGCTCGCTACATCGTAGACCCCCTTCCAGTCCGGCACTGCCACGCAGAAAAGCGTTTGGTTCGGATGGTAGGGGTCGTTCTGGCGCACCGTCTCGTTGAAGAACCGCACTGCCTCGCGCGCGGTCTCGTCGTGCGGCGGCTCGTCCGGGCCGTAGTACATAAGGAGCGACGGCTCGTTGCGCACTTCCTGCACGAGCCCGGGCAGCTCCTCGCGGATAAACGCGTCGAAGACCTCGTAAAAGTCCTCTCTGGCGTACCCGAGCCGCTCGGTCGAAAACATCGTGGGGACTTCGATGGAATACAGGCCCGCCTCGTGCGCGGCCTGATGATAGGCGCACCGGTCCTCGGGCCGCCCGATCGTACCCCAGCGCAGCACGATGTTGAACCCGACCGCCGCCACGGTGGACAGGTGCCGCTCGGGCACGCCGTAGATCCCGATCGGGAACAAGGGCTCGCCGTCGACGCGCAGGCAGAGCTGCTCGCGGTCGACCTTGACCTCGCGCACGCCGGGCGGCGCGGGCGGCTGCTTGCGCAGCACGGTCTCCTGCGCGGCCACCGGTCGGCCCTCGTCCGTGTACACCTCCAGGCGCACCGGGTGCGTGCTCTCGGGCACCTGCGCCAGGTCGACGGTCACAGCGGTCGGGTCGCCCGTGACCATCGCGCTGTTCTCAGTGATGTCCTCGCCGTCGGCCCGCACCCTCACTCGAGCCACAAATGCGTCCTTCGGGCCGGGGATGTTCAGCGTGAACAGGGCCCGCGCCTCCTTCTCGTCCGTGTACAGATGCCGATCCAGGAACGCGGTCAACATCTTGGGATACGTCTCCGGCGCGTACGCGTTCACGTACAGTACCCGGCGGCCCTCGGGTTCGAGCAGGCGAAGCTTCAATGTGCGCGTACCGGGGCTCGGCATGGGCAGGGTCACGCGGAAGGGGGCGGCCTCGCGCGCCGGGACCTGAACAGACACCTCCACGCGACTGGGCTCGCCGTCCGCCGGACGGTCGGTCAGTTCCACCAGCACGCGCCGCGCTTGGTCGGCGTCATTGAGGACCGTGCCAGTGACCTCGTACGCGTATCCTTCTTCGGTCAACGCGTAGGCGGGCACGCGCACGTCCGCCACGTCCAGGCCGCGAAGCCGGGCAAAGTCCGCATTGGGAGCAGCCAGGACCGCGAACTCTTCGATGCTGTGGAACGATCCGGTCACAAATGCGACGGACGAATACTCCGTCTCTCCCCCGACCCGCCGGCTGCGGCAGATATTGAACCGCCACGTTCCGTCGTCCAGGTCCGCGGCGAAGTTGTACCAGGGAATGGCCATCTCCGCGGTCCAGGCCTGCCCGGGAGCCACGTTCGTGGCGCTCTGCCATTCGCCGTCCCATGCATAATCGTGTTGCAGGGGACTGCCCCAGTTGCGCTGGTCCACGCGGGCGTTGCGGGCGTTGACCACGAAATGGTAGTAGTGGCCTCGGCGGTTGCCCGGCGCGAGGAAGAGCTCCACGCTGTCGTCGAGGTGCGCAGCGGCGTCGCGTTCCCGGTCCTGGGCCACGATGCCCTTTGTATCGGGCTCCTGGCAGCGGACCCCGATGTACAGGGCCTCGTCGTCGTACAGGGCGAGTGCCGTGGACTGCACCGCGGCCGGTTGCTTGGTCGGGTTGTCCACACGTCCCTGGTAACGAAGAAAGGGACCGAAGCGCGCGGCGCTCTCCCACGCCCTGTCCGACAGATCGCCGTCCACGACCGGCGCCGCCTCTGTCTTGGGAATGGTATGCGCGGCGCCATGCGCGGCGAGGGCCCACGCAGCCAGCATCATGCATCCGAACCCCAGCCCAAGCGCCCTTCGCCTGTGTGCCATGCCGTCGGCCTCCTGATCCCGGTCCGCAGTGCGGTCATCTTTCACCTGCGAGAACCCTACCGGCTTTTCGCGGAGTTCGCAAACCCGTTCAATCGGAGCGGGCCATTCTACTCGTCCATCTCCAGGATATACTTCGCGGTCTCCGTGTCGGGCTGGAACTCGAGCCAGCCGTTTTGCACGGTACAGCGGTACGGGGCACGCGCTTCGCCCCTGACCGCCAGCAGTCGTGCTGCCCCGGCCTCTGTGCCGAAGAGCGCGTCCAGGCGCAAGGCGATCGGACCGCAGCCGCGGTTGACGGCCGGGTGCATCTCCAGCACGTCGTCGTCATCCCAGGGCGCCTCCTTGGTGCGTCGCCACCGCAGGTCGCCCAGATCGCCGCACGGGACGACAGCGGCCGCTCTTTTGCCCTCGCGCCGGACCAGCACAGCGCCTTCCAGCCGCACCGCGGGGAAATCGGCCCGGCCGCCCCGCGCGTCGGCATAGATCACGCTCGGGCCCTCTACATAGTCGACGCGACGCCCGTCGACCAAGGCGTGATACTCGAGCAGCTCAGGCTGGTCGCCCGCACCCGGCTTGACGGCGAGCCACCCGTACCGCGGCAGCTCGTACCGGCGCCCATGGGCCGTAACCGGCCATGTCTCCTCGGTGTGCACCGCGCCGTCCTCACGGACTTCGTGGTAATGCACCCAGATCTCCAGCCCGCGCGAGTACCGCACGTAGAACCGTCCCAAACGGTAGGCGCCCATGTGCACGGCCTCGCTTGTGGACAGCCATCGCCGGCCGTCGTGCCACTTCATCTCGGCCACCGTGTCGGTGAGGTATTCCCGCTGGAGGTCGTACAGCATGGCCCAGTACTTGATGAGCCCGTCGAGGCGCCAGGCGAGCCACCCGCAGATGTTGCCCATGTGCCCATAGGCGATGATGTTGGCCAGGTACTGCTCGAACCGGTGGCAGCCCTCCGGCTGCGGCCAGCACAGCTCCTCGCCCATGCGACGGTCCGTGAGCGTCATCACGGCCACCCCGTGCTGGCGGGGATGGATCTTCAGCAGGTCGAACACAGGCAAGAGAGGCAGCCTGGACGGAAACGGGTGGAGCACATAGCCGAAGTCCATGTCCGTGTACCCCGCGTACAGCCACCGCTGCATGCCTTCGCTTGTGAGCGCGCCATGCACGGCCCGGCACTCCCTGATAAGCTCGGTGTTCTGGAGGAACCGCTCGCGCGCCGTACCGCTGCCGGGCACGCCGGCCTCGTAGTCCCTGGCGAACAGCCCCAGGTTGGTGTGCGTGTCGAAATACACGATGTCCGTGCCGTACTTGCGCTTGAGCTCCGGGGCCACGCGGCGGGCGATCCGGCGCCCGGCGCTCAGCTTGGCGGCGTAGCAACCCGTCCAGGCGAACTCCCAGGTGCCGTCCTGCGCCAGGCACACATTCTCGGAGCGGAAGTGCACGTTGGCCGGGTCGTAGTCATTGTATTCGGTCAGCATCCCCGCGAGGTTGCCCAGCGAATGCAGGAAGTCCGTGTACGCGCGCAGCCGCTCGTCGCTGATCTCCGGTCGCGGGCGCGCGCGCATGTCGAACCCTTCGCCCTTGCGCCGCCACCACAGAGGCGCGTGCATCATGTCGATGAACGGGCCCAGGCCGTACTCACGCAGGCGCCCGTGCATCTGGGGGCGAAGCGCCAGGCCCAGGCCCGGGTCGTCCTGTACGTGGGCCTTGAGGGCCCTGCCCAGCTTCACGTCCACGCTGTACATGTACGGCGCCAGGCGATCCCGGTTGGGCGAGCACGGGTTCGGGGTGTTGGGCAAGACCTCCTCGATTTGCGGCGACACGCTCAGGCACATCCGCTCGCGCAAGGGACGACGTCTGCCATCGGTGAGCGCCCGGTAGACGCACCCGGTGTTGTACGCCGCCGTGCCATCCGGGCGCACGCCGGGCTTGCTCGTCAGCTCCGAGGCGTCGGACACGTACCAGTCGAGCATGCCCAGCACGAACAGCCCCTGTGCGCACACGGGCGCCACGGACCGGGCCATCTGTTGGCTCAAGGCCAGGTGCGGCACGAACACGCTGCGCGGGTTCCGGAGTCCCTGCACGGCTCCCCACAGCAGCCCGGTCGTCGGGTCGCCCGAGCAGCGCACGTCGATGACGAGCGTGCGGCCGCGAATGGCGAACACGAACTCTGCGTCCGTGACCGCCGGTCCCACCGTATACCGCCAGCGGACCAGGGCCGCGTCGCCGTGCACCTCGGCGTCGCGCAGGTCGGCCTTGACGCGCGCGTGTCCCGGACCAAGGTCCATGCCGTCGGCCTCGAAGCACAGCCCGCCGCCCGCCATGGGATGGAACTTGTTTCCGTCCGAGAACTTGGCCGTCACGTCCGAGAACGTGCCCGTGCGAGGGGCGTACCGGAAGGTCAGCTGGCCCTCCGCACCGGCGCAGGTGAGCACGAACGCGTCCCCATCCCGATCTATCCGGTTCTCGTAGGCCTGTGCGGGCGTGGGCAAGATCTGGCACGGCGGCTCGTCGGTCAGACTATTCCTCTCCTGTCCGGAAGCAGCCCCTTCGTCGGACGCCGCGCACTCGCTCTGGACCTTGCCGGGCTGCATCGCCTCGCCGCCGAGGGACCGGGCGGGCCGATCCTCGATGTAGAAGGCGAGAGAGTCGAGGTACATCGATCGCGTGCGCCGGTTCGTGCACGGCCCGATTCGCAGACCGGTCAGGCTGATGGGCGCCTCGGGCTTGGCTCCCGGCTCCTGGGACCACCACTTCCCGGCTCCCGGCCGAATCACCCCGTGGCGCAGGAACCAGTACGCCGCGTAGGTGGGGCCGAAGTCCACGCCGAAGGCGCGTCCCTGCGCATCGCGAAGGAGCAGCACCAGCATCTCGGCATCCGGCTCGCGGAGTTGCGCCGGCTGCCAGCGGTCGCAATCCTCGTACAGCCACAGGTCCACCGCGTCGAAGGGCGCCCGGATCTCTAACGGCCTCTCGGGGCGCAAGTCCACGTACTGGCGCTCGCCCGTGGCGCGATAGCTCAGCTTCGCCGTGATCTCGCTGAAGAGCTTCTTCTCGCGCGACAGGGTGACGGAGGCCTCGACGCCGTTGTACTTGACGAGCTCCCAATCTGCGAGGTCGTCGAACACGATCTGCGGCGCGCGCTCGCGCTGCTTGCCGTGCCACAATGAGTAGAAGGCCTGTTCCACGGGCGCCTCGTGCGCGGGGATCGCGTTCCGGGCGGGGGCAATCTCCCGTGTCACGGGCGGCGAGACGGCCCGGCGGGCGGCCTCAACGTCCGCGGCGCGCACTACGCGCAACTCCAGGTCCTCCACGAACAGGCGCGCGGCCGTGTCCAGGACGTTGGCCAGGAATCGCTTCGTGTGCGTGAGGTCGAGCACGTTCGCGCGATCGCTCCGCACAAGGTCGGTCACGTCCATTCGGAATGTGCAGTCGTTGCCGTTGCGCACCGCGTCGCCGTCGAAGTCAGGCCCGAATGCAACGTTCCACCCAGGGCGCGACGGCGTGAACCACGCGCTCGTCCCGACCGTGGAATCGCAGACGAGCTCCGGGGGCTTGTTGACCAGTCGCAGCGGAGCCTCGAAGCGCTCACCGACAACCACATCATTGAGTTGCAACCCCAGGATGCACTCGCCGCAGGTGTAGGTCGTCGCCTCGATCCGGGCTCGAAAGCATAGCAGTGCACCCTCCCCCGCGCCGACGGTAGCGGGAACGAACGAGACCTGCCTCATCTCGCCCGGGCTGACTGCAAACGAATGCTCAGAAGCCGACATCCTGCGCAGAACAGGCACCTCCGGCCCTGAGCTCGACGGCGCCTCCATGCTATCCCTCCCATGTTTCGGGCCGGTCGCCACGAACCAGGCGGCACGCGGCGCGTGATAGACAAGCACTCGGCGCGGCGCGAGTCTCTGTGCCCTTCACAGGCGTGCGCGCAGGCCGTCCACGATCTCCTGCATGATGCCCGGCAGGTCGTACCGGTACGTCCAGCCGGGGTAGTGCGCGCGAAAGCGGCGCACGTCGCTCACCCACCAGATGTGGTCGCCGATGCGGTGTTGGTCCGTGTACACGGTGCGCAGGCGCCGCCCGGTGAGCCCCTCGCACAGGGCGATGGCCTCGCGCATGGAGCAGTGGCTGTGCCGGCTGCCGCCTACGTTGTACACCTCGCCCGGCCGCGGGGACTGCGTGAAGTGCCAGAACATGTCCGCCAGGTCGCGCGCGTGGATGTTGTCGCGCACCTGCTTGCCCTTGTACCCGTAGATCGTGTACTCGTCGCCGGTGAGCGCGCAGCGTACCAGATACGCCAAGAACCCGTGCAGCCGGGCCCCCGAATGCGCGGGCCCGGTCAGGCACCCGCCCCGGAAGCACCCGGTCTTCAGCCCGAAGTAGCGCCCGTACTCCTGGACCAACAGGTCCGCGGCCGACTTGCTCGCCCCGAACAGGCTGTGGGTCGTTCGGTCGATGGACATGGACTCGTCGATCCCGTGCGCATAGTAGGGGTGGCCTTCCTCGACCTCCCAACGCGTCTCCAGCTCCACCAGCGGCAGGCGGTTCGGCGCGTCGCCGTACACCTTGTTCGTGCTCGTGTAGATGAACACTGCCTGCGGCGCGAACCGGCGCGTGCACTCGAGGAGCACCAGGGTGGCGCGCGCATTCACGTCGAAGTCGGTGTACGGGTCCTGGGCGGCCCAGTCATGGGACGGCTGGGCCGCGGCATGCACCACGACCCTGATGTCCGCGCCATACTCGGCGAACAGGCGCTCCATCGCGGCCCGGTCGCGCACATCCGCGTCCACGTGCCGGTAGCCGGGGACCTCGGCCTCCAGGGCCTCGCGCGCCCAGCGGGTGGACGCCTCCGGGCCGAAAAACCGGCTGCGCAGGTCGTTGTCCACGCCCACCACGATCAGGCCCTGGTCCGCGAAAAGCCGCACGCTCGCCTGGCCCACGAGCCCCGCCGCGCCGGTGACCACCGCCACGTCCATGCCTGCTCCCTGTAGCTTGCGCAGTCCACGCGCAGCCTAGCACGTGGCCGCGGGCGCGTCAACGCACACCGGCGCGTGCGGAATCGCGCAGAGGTTGGCCGACCGCATCGCACGCGGACCGTTGCCCTCGTCGGACGGTGCAGACAGAGGGTCCGGGCCTACCCGGCGCGCACAGGGGGACGATGAAACGTCCACCATTCGACGAGCAGCACCCCCACGCCCAGTGCCAGGAGGAGCGCCCACAGGGGTTTGTCGGTCTCCAGCGTGCCGGCCTGGGCCCGCACCGCGGTCTCGCCGACCTCCAGCCGGTCCACGGGCTCCAGCCTCGTCTCCTCCGCGGACAGGAGCGCCGCGCCCACCTTCCCGGCCTGCACCGGGCCTCGCGTCAGGGTATACACGCCCACCTGCGGAGCCGGCACGCCCTCCACCAGGCCTCGTTCCGAGGCCATCACCTCGCGCGTCTCCCCTTGCGGCCCGGTGACCGTATAGGCCGCCTCGGGCTCCAGCTTCTGTGCGGGTAGCACGCCTGTTGCCGCAGCGTTCGCCTCGCCCAGGCCGGCTGCGCGGCGCGCCTCGGCGACCAGGTTCGCCACGAGCACGGGGAACCCCACCCGGAACGGCAACGTGGACCGGTCCGGATGGAAGAGCGCGTAGTAGCGCACGGACGGCACAGCCCGCTCCTCCAGAAGCAACGGTCCCTCCGGCCCGTGGACCAGGACCGAGAAGCCGCGCGCCTCGTAGTCGGTCTCGCGCGCGCCCTGCGCGGACCGCGGCCGGTCGAAGAGCAAGAGGTCGGTCAGGTCCACGTGGCGCAGGATCAGGGCCTCGCGCCGCCAGTCGACCACCTCCGCAGCGGCGTGGTCCACGGTCACAAGCCCCTCCAGTTCCTCGGGCACCTGGCCCAGGTACAGGGCCACGCGCGCGGGCAGGTCCCGGTCCTCAGCGCGATCCGAGATCACGAGGTCGTACAAGCCTTGCCTCGGCCCTCCCTCTTCCTCCTCCTCGGGCAGCACGCGCAGGCCCGTCTGCACCGCCAGGGCGTGGCGCACGGCCGCCAGGTCCGCAGGGCAGTACACCGTCAGGGCGCGCGTCGCAGGCAGCGACAGGAACGCCACGTTATCCGAGGCCAGCGCATCGAATCCCTCGGGCGCGACCTGTACGCGCAGGTCCGCCGTGCGCGTCCAGCCCAGGCGGAACACCACGCGGCCGGCCTGGTCGGGCTGCACGGACACGTACTCCGTGGCGATGAGCTGCTCCTCGGCGTAGAGCTCCACCCGTCCGGAAGCGGGCGCCGACGCCTCCACGCGGGCGAACACGGACCAGCTCTCGCCCGGCTCGCGCCGAGCCTGCAGCGCGGTGATGCCCAGGTTCGCGCCCCCCGGCGGCAGCTTGGAGAACTCGACCCGGTAGGACAGGTTCACGCCCGCTCGCCCGGGCAGGTTCCCGTCCGAGACCAGGACCGCCGTGTCGAACGGGGCGGACCGCGCCATGGCCTCGGCCACGCGCAGGCCCTCCTCCAGGTCTGCGGGCACGTCCTGCACGCTCAGCTTGTCCACTGCGTCATGGAGCACCCGCCGGTTGTCCACGAAGTCGGTGAGCCGCCGCGCTCGGTCGCTGAACGCGATCAGGCATAGCTCCTGGTCCGGCCCGAGCCCGTCGATGAGGCCGCGCACCGCCTCGCGTGCGAGGTCGAGGCGCGTCGGCCCGCCCGGCTGCTCGCGCGCGCCCATGCTGGCCGAACAGTCGATCAGCACGGGACGGCGCTCCACCTGCTCGTGCGGAGCCATCCAGTACGGCTGCATGGCGGCCAGGACCACGAGCGCGAGCAGAAGCAACTGCAGAAAGAGCAGGATATTGCGCTTGAACCGCTGGAACGGCGAGTTCACCCGTTGGTCGCGGATCGCCTGCCGCCACAGGAGAAGGCTCGGGACCTGCACCCGAGGCCGGCGCAGCTTCAGGAAATAGAAGAGGATCACCGGCGCCGCAAGCGCGAACAGGACCGCCGCCGAGAGCGCGTGGAACCCGAGCCCGCTCATCCCACCCATCCCCTGCGCAGCAGCCGTCCCAGCAAGACGTCCGAGACGCTCTCGTCCGAGCGGACCTGCAGGAACCGTCCCCCGCGCTGGCGGCACGCCGCCGCCAGATCACGCGTGTAGGCCTCTCGGTACTGGTGATAGACCTCCAAGATGTCGCGCGCCCCGGTCACGTCCAGGGTCTGCGCGGTCTCGCAGTCCACCAGACGCGCGTCGCTACCGAGCTCCGGGTCCGCCTCGGTCGCGGACAGGATCTGGATCGCGAAGATCTCGAGCCCTGCGCCGAACAGCCGGCTGAGCGACGAATGCACATTGCCGAAGGTCAGGAAGTCCGAGACCACCACCGCCACTCCGCGGCCCGCGTGCTCGCGCAGCGCACTCAGGATCCCGTCGTCCACGGGCATGCCGCCCTCGGGGGCCAAGTCCTCCAGGAAGCGGAAAAGCTTCGGGAAGCTCGCCCGCCCGGTGCACGGCGCCAGGCGCCGCGGGCCCAGGGTCTGGCCGCCGCAGGCATAGGCGCTCACCCGCTCGCGGCCCAGCAGGCCCATCACCCCGAACGCCGCGGCCAGGGAGCGGGCCAGGTCGAACTTGCCCTCGAAGTCCATGGACGCGCTCCCGTCCACGAGCAGGAGCACGTGCATTTCCTCTTCCTGCTCGTAGAGCTTCACGTACGGCCGGTGCAGCCGGCTGAAGATGTTCCAGTCCACGAACCGCAGGTCGTCCCCCGCCGAATAGTCCCGATAGTCCGAGAAGTCCGTGGCCCCCCCCCCCTTGCCCGCCAGGTGCTCGCCGCGGCTCTTGTTCGTGAACCGGCGCGCGGACCCGATGCGCAGTTGCTCCAGGCGCGCCAGCACCTGGTTGGGCAGGAGCGTCGTCAGTTGACGCGTCGAAGAAGCGGTCATCGCGCTCTCCCGTGGCTCAGGTCGCTTCCTCCGGCAAGCTGTCGGCCAGCTCGCGCACCATCTGCGGGACCTGTACGTTCTCGGCCTGGCCGTCGTAGTTGAGCAGAACCCGGTGCTGCAACACCGGCTGCACGAAGTGGCGCACGTCCTGGAAGGCCACGTGCGCGCGGCCTCGGCCAACGCCCGCACCCGCGCGGCGCGCAGGAGCGCCTGGGTGGCCCGCGGGCTGGCGCCCCAGCGCACGAACCGCTCGAACTTCTCCGGGGCGAAACCGCTGCCCGGGTGCGTGGCCAGGATCATCCGCACCGCGTAGTCGCGGATCGGATCGGCCACCACCACCTTCTCGAGGATCTCGCGCAGCTGCATGATCCGAGGCCCTTCGAGGACTTTGTTCAGGGTCACGGGGCGATGCAGGATCGTGCGGCTGGCCACTTCGTTCAGTTCCTTGCGATTCAGGAACGGCACGTCGATCTTGAACATGAACCGGTCCAGCTGCGCCTCGGGCAGCGGATAGGTCCCCTCCTGCTCGATGGGGTTCTGAGTGGCCATGGTGAAGAAGGGGGGCGTGAGCCGATACGTGGTCCCCCGCGTGGTCACGGACTCCTCCTGCATCGTCTCCAGGAGCGCGGACTGTGTCTTGGGGGTGGCGCGGTTGATCTCGTCGGCCAGCAGGAGCTGGGTGAAAATGGGCCCGCGCCGGAACTCGAACCGGTAGCGTCCCTGGTCGTCCGCCGACATGATCGTGGTGCCCACGATGTCCCCGGGCATGAGGTCCGGGGTGAACTGGATCCGCCGGAACTCCAGGTCGAGCACCCGGCTCATCGCCTTGACGAGCTCGGTCTTGCCCAGGCCCGGCACGCCCTCCAGCAGCACGTGCCCGCCCGCGATGAGCGCCACGATCGCGCCCTCGACCACGCGTTCCTGGCCAACGATCACGCGGGCGATCTCCTGACGTACCCGGACAAAGGCCTTGCGAAAGTCCTCCGCCTCCGCCTGCAGTGCCTTGAGGTCGTCCATGCTTGGCTCCCTTCTGCGCGTCTATGCGGCCCCTGCACCGCGCGGGCGCAGGCCGTCTTCGCGGCCGCCTACTTGTCTCGCCACTTGCGCTTGCGCTCCACCAAGCGCCCGGTGGTCGTTCCCGGCGCCTCCTTGCGCGGCCCCGGCTTACCGCCCGCGCCGGGCCGCGCAGGTCCGGTCTTCGGCCGGGCGCGAGAGCGACCTTTCTGGCGCTCTCGTGCTTCCTCGGCGCGCGCGAGCTCGCCTTTGCGGCGCAAGAGCGTGCGCATCGTGGCCGTGGAGCGCCCGCCGCGGCCGCGCACCCGGTTCACGAGCGCCGCCCAGTCGATCTGGATTCGCCGCACACCCACGTCCAGCGGAATCAGGCACGCGAGCGCGAACAGGAACCAGTCGAGCACCGAGCGCGAACTGATGCGCGGCGGCTGATCCTTGCGAAACAGGACCGCGCCGTCTTCGTCGCCGGTGAGCACGCGGCCCCCGGTCTTGTCCGCGATCTGTTCGAGCACCAAGGGATTGGCCCGGAAGCGCATGTACTCGGCCGAGTAGGGCACGACCAACCCGCCCACCACGGTCTCGCTGCGCTCGCCGCCGGTGGCCGCGCAGGCCACCCGGTACCGGCCCGTGCCCCGCAGCTGGAAGGTCCCCTCGTACCGGCCCGGCGCGACCTGGCGGCAGCGCAGCTCTTCGGTGTAGCCCCGCGGCCCGGCCACGCGCGCGCCCACCTCCAGGAACCCCGCGTCCGGGTGATGGTCCTGCACGGTGATGTACCCGGTCACGCCCTCGGCGGTGACCTGCATGTGCAGGTGCGACTCTTCGCGCACTCGGCTCACGTCGCCCACGAGTTGGGTGGCGAACGCGCGATATCGCGCCCACTTCACCCAGTCGCGCCCCCAATTCGTGGCCAGGTCGCTCGTGAACGCGGCGGCCTTGCCCAACCCGTAGCGCCACACGGCCAGCACGGGGTCGGTGACCTCCTCCTCCGGGGCGCGCAGCACAGTGCGCGCGGAGGGCTTTGGGCTGGTGAGCACGTATCCGTGCAGCGCGGGCACCTGGTCGATGCCCTTGAGCACGGGCGAGGGCATGCCGAACTCGGGCACGAAGTCGACGTTGCGGATCATGCTGCGCTTGAGAGTCTTCGCCTCCTTCACGAAGATGGACGGCAGCTTCTTCGGGTCCTTCGGGTAGTAGTGCCGGCCTTCGGTGGCCGCGGCGATCGTGTACATGATCTGAACGTCCAGGCCCCCGTGAGGCTCGATGGTCACGGTGGAGACGCTGATCCGGCCCTTGCGGAACGAGTCCAGCAGGCCCGGCGGCGGAGGCGACGGGTCGCCGTCCGAGATGATGATCATGTGCTTGGCGGCCGCGTCGCTCTGGGTCAAGGCGTTGAGGCCCATTCGCATGGTCGAGCTGAAGCTGGGCATGTCCCCGATCTGCGCCTTGTTGATCAGGCGCGCCAGCCGCTCGTACTCGGCCGCCGGGGTGAGAGAGAAGACCCACGACTCGCCGCCCTGATAATCGTAGGCGAGCACGCCGACCTCGTCGCGCTCGCCGAGCACGCGAATGGCTCGCTTGGCGATGCGCTTGGCCCAGGTATTGCCCTCGGGAAACTCGCAGGTGTGCAGGATGATGACCAGCGCCCCCTTGGGCAGCACCTTGCGCTGGGTGATGTCCATGCTCACGGGCAAGGCGTCCTCCACGGGTGTGCGGTGGTATCCCCCGGGTCCGAAGCTGTTCTTGCCGCCCACCATCAGAAACCCGAGGCCCTGGTCGCGCACCGCGTCGTGCACGGCCTGGAGCTGCACCGCGTCGAACGCATCGGCGGCCACGTTGACGAATGCCACGCAGTCATACGGCAACAGGCTCAGCGAATTGCGCGGGAACTGGTACGCGGTGGCGAGCTCCACCGAGCGGCGGGCCTCCTGCAGGACCTCTTGCAGGGCGGCCCAGTCGCTCGGATTGCCCTCCGGGTCCACGACCAGGAGCACCTTGCCCTCGCCCTCCAGATACAGAGCGTTCGCCGCGGTGTTGTTCTCCGTGATCCGGTCCTGGTCCTCGGGCACGGAGATCGTGGCCAGGTACTCGTAGTACCCGGGCTCGCGCAGGTGCAGGGGCAGCACGTACCGGTTCTTGCCCGCGGAGAAGCTGACCTCCTGCTGGGCGATGGGCTGGCCGTTCTCGCGCAGCACCAGCAGGCCCTTGCCGTCCTCCAGGGCGGAGAGCACCACCGCGGCCTCGTACGTCTCGCCCACCTTCACCTGGCGGGGGAGGTCCAGCTTCTCGAGCCAGACCTCCGAAGCGTACTCGTACTGGATGGGCAGCACGTCCACGGGTACGCGGTGGGCCTGCAGGTCGTCGAGCGCGGCGACGAGATTCCCCTCCGTGGCCACCCCGTCGCTCAATAGCACGATCCGCGCTCGGCGCCCCTCGGAGAGCATGGCGGCCGACAGAGACAGCGCGTCGGCCAGGTTCGTTCCGTCGCGGGCCACCCGGCTGTTGATGCTCAGGCTGCCCTCGTCGAACGGGTACACGCTGCGTGGAGGCAGCTCCACGGCAGCGTTGCGTCCGAACACCACCAGGCCCGCTTCGTCCTCCTCCTCGCGGCCGTGCACCGTGGTCGCCACGTACGTGAGCGCCTCTTCCACGGCCCGGTCGCCCACCGAGTCGCTCAGGTCCACCGTGTAGAGCACGGTGATCGCTTCGCTCGTGCGCACGGCCCGAGGTCCGGCCAAGGCCGCCGCGCACGCGGCCAACAGCGCAAGCCGCACCCACAGCGCCACGACCGCCCGCGCCCCGCGCAGGCCGCCGTAGCCCGCGACCTGCATCCACCAGATCCACGGCGCGGCCAGCAGGACCAGGAACCCCTCCGGATCGGTGAAGAGCACCACGTCCGCGAGCGTGACGTACACCCACGCCCCCAGGCACGCGGCCAAGAACACGGCGAGCGGCAGCGCCGTGCGCACCGTGACCGGCTGGCGCGCGGCCGGCACCACCCATCGAGCGAGCGTCGCCGGCCTCAAGGCACCACCTCCAGAACGCGTCGATTGCCGGTATCCATGACGAGCACGCGCTTCGCGTCCGCGGCCAGGCCCCAGGGCGTGCACAGCTCGCGCGGTCCGCGCCCCCGCCCACCGAACCGGCCCAGCACCCGGCCCTGTCGGTCGAGCTTGGTCAGCCTCCCCGCGCCGTACTCGACCACCCACAAGGCCTCGTCCGGTCCGAAGACCGCGTCATAGGGAAAGGTGAGCTCGGGCCGCGCGTCGCCGCCCAGCTCGCCCACGTACGCGCCCTCGTCGGTGTACACCTGGATGCGGTTGTTGATCGCGTCGGCCACGTACACGCGTCCCGCCCGCCACGCGAGCCCGGAGGGACGCTGGAACGCCCCCTCCTCGGTCCCGAATCGCCCGAAGCTCAACACGAACTCGCCCTGGGCGGTGAACTTCTGCACCCGGTCGTTGGACCCGTACTCGGCCACATAGATATGGCCCTCGTCGTCCTGGGTCACGCCCACCGGATACAGGAACTGGCCGGGCTCGCGCCCTTGGCCCCCGAACTCGCCGACCTGGGCGCCCGTGCGGTCGAACAAGACCACGCGATGATAGTGCGTGTCGGCCACGGCCACGCGTCCGTCTTGCAGCACCGCAACGCCTTCGGGCTTGCCCAGCTCCGTCTCGGGCATGCGCCACGACCGGCGCACCTTGCCCTCGGGTCCGAACACGAGCACGCGCCCGACCGTGTCCAGCACATACGCCTCGCCCTCGGGCGACAGGGCCACGGCCCGCGGCGCGGGCGCCAGCGGCCCGTCCGGGGGCAGGCGCCAGGCGCGGACCGCGCTCACCTCCAGGGCCGGATCTTCTTCGTCCTCGCCGCATCCGGCCAGAACAAGCGCGAGCAGCACGGTCAACAAGGCGCGCAGAGCCACGCGTACGCCCGCGCGCAAGCGTCCCCCCGGAGGACGATGGAGAAACGTGCGCTCTGCGCCCGTCTCCCGGTGACAGAGCCCCACCTGGGCCACGGTCCCCTGAAATCGCTCCCAGCGCACCTCGCACGACCCCCGCGGATCGACGCGGACCTCCAGGGCCTCGGGCCGCACGCTGCGCGGCCGCTCGATCTTTTGGCCCAGCCACAGGCGCGCCTCGTCCGGTTCCATCCAGTTCGTCTCGCCCAGGCATCGCGCCAGCCGCTCGTTGGGCGGGTCCGCGTACAGGGGCGCGACCGGCCCGGCGTACAAGAGCTCTCCCTGGTCCAGGCATACCACCTTGTCTGCCTCTGCGAGCACGGGCTCGGGGCGGTGCGTGGCGAACACCAGGCTCGTGTCGGAGGCAGCGGTCGCCTCGCGGATCACCTGCCAGTACCGCGGGGTGCGCGCCGGGTCCACGTGGGCCAGGGGTTCGTCCAGAACCACGACGCGCGCGCGGCTGGCGAGCGCCCGGGCCACATTCAGGCGCGCGGCCTCGCCCCGGCTCATGTGGGCGGGGCGGACCTGCGTCAGGTCCTGGAGGTCAAAGGCGTCCAAGAGTTCCAGCGCTTCGCGCGCGCTCCCGTTCGGACAGACCGCGCGCAGGTGCGCGGCCGCGGTCAGGTGCGGCCAGAGCCCTCCCTGCTGCGGCGCCCAGAACACGTGCGGGCGTCCCTCGGCCCCGTGCGGGCTCGCCCGGATCGTCCCCTCGTCCGGGCGCGCGTATCCCACGAGCAAATGGCAAAGCGAGCTCTTGCCCGCGCCCGACGGGCCCAGGACTGCGGTGCGTCCCGCGTCCAGGCGCAGGGCAATCTCGTGCAGCCGCGGCGTGCGGCGGCCACGCAGGGTCACTCGATTGAGCTCCCACAACGCCTCACCCAACCCGCGCCCTCCGCCAGCGCACCGCGCGCCAAACCCAGGCCCCGATCAAGACGGCCAGCGGCGCGCATACCACCGCCGCGACCCGCGCAGACAAGAGCGAGCTTCGACCGTAGTGCATGAAGTTGTATAGCTTGCCGAAGACCGTGGGCATGGCGGGCGGCGCGAGGATCGTGCCCGCGGTCGCGTCGAAATAGGCCCACAGGAACACGAGGAACAGGACCCATGCCCTGCCCCGGTCGCGCAGAGCCCATAGGAGTGCCTTTCCCCGTGCGCGCAGGGTTGCGGGCGGCGCCTCGGCCAGGAGCTCGGCCGCGCGCACGCCCGTCTTGTCCGCGGGCGCCTCCACCGCGCTTCGCAGCAGCACGGCGAAGGGGAGACTGAGGATCGCAAGCGCTATGGTCAGGGGCAAGGGCGTGTCATACAGTGCGCGCAGCCCGGGCGCCTGGAAAAGCCCCAGGACCACCAGGCTCACGAAGAGCGTCCCCAGCAGCCCCGGCCCGGCGCACGCGGCCAACAGGGCCCAGCGCGCACTCGGGCGGGCCCCGTGTCGGCGGCACCGCAGCAGTCGGCCGGCCACCAGGAACCCGAGGCCCCCGCCTGCGGCCGCATAGACCAGGCTCGCGGCAAGGTCGCGGCCCAGGCCGAAGTCCCGGACCGCGCCCATGACGCCGGCCCGCGCCTCGGCGAACAGGATCCCCATGGGCGCAACGGTCACCGCGCCCGCGCCCACGACGAGCGCCGCCCATCCCACGGCCGCCGCACCGGGCCCGGGCGGCGGTGGACTGCCGGGCTCTGCGGGCTCACGCCACCGGCCCCGCAACAGCAGGAGGAGCAACCCCCCGAGCACCGCCAGCTGCACGACCGCCGGCGCAAGGGCCAACCGCAGGGAGTCGGCCAGTTCCATGCCCTGCACCTGCGCATCGAAGAGCGCCACGGTCCAGGAGGGGACTCCCAGGAGAGAGACCATCTCGAACTCGCTAAACGCCAGCAACCCGCACACGCCGCTGGCCAACAGCCTGGGCGGCGCCGCCTGGCGCAGGCGGTACCCGAGACGCGTGCGCCACCGCGCGGCCGGGCGGGCCAGCCGCCAGCAGTATCGGCCTGTTGGTGAGATCGGCTGCGGCATGAACGCCACCACGAGCGCGGCCACGGGCGCGAGCCTGAGCGTCAGCAGGCCCAGGTACAGCGCTTCCCCCGCCGGCCGCGAGCGCAGGCCCACCGCGAAGGCAGCGTAGGCATAGCCGGTCAACACGGATGGAGTAACGAGCGGCGCCAAGAGCAGTACCAGCGCCAGGCGTGACCACGCCCCCCTTGCATGCACGAGCACCCGGCCCATAGGCCCCGACACCGCGCCCACGGCCAGGGCCACGCCCACCGCGCGCAGGAGCGCCGCGTGGCAGGCCAGGGTCCCGGTCACTCCACGTACTCCGACTTGAGCCACGCCAGGCACGCGTTGCGTGCCTCCAGGAGGTCGTTGAGCTCCACGCCCTGCGCGCCCATCTCGGCCAGGGCGCGCACCTCGTCGGGCAGCTTCTGCGGATCCACGGGGCCGAGGGGAATCTGCCGGGACGACGAGCGGGCCAGCTCGAGCTCGGTCTCCGCGGACAGGAGGTAGTCCACCAGCTTCTGTGCCGCCTCGCGCTTGTCTGTGCCCTGGATCATGGCCACGGTGTTCGGGATGCAGATCGTGGCCCCGTCCTCCAGGCGCACGGGCACCATGTCCACCGGATGCTCGGCGTCCTTGGCCAGGAAGAAGTCATCGGTGTCCGTGAACCCCATCGCGCAGATGCCCTCACTGACCACGCGCTTGGACGTGCCGTTGCTGTCCACCTCGCGCACGCCCCGATCACGCAGGTCGGCGTGCCAGGCCTTGAGCCGGTCCGGGCCCCACCGGTGCCACAGCACGCTGTAGTGGGTGAGCGTGGTGCCGTACAGCGGCTTGGCGATCGCCACGCCGGACAGGTCCTGGGCCGCCATGCGCTCGTCCACCGCCTCGGCGGTCGCCTCCATGCGGTCGGTGTTCACGATATACACCCGCAGCCGCGCCCCGAACCCGGTCCAGTGGCCCTCCGGGTCCTTGAACCCGTCGGGAATCCGCTCCCAGCCCGGTCCGCGGTAGGTCGCGAGCACGCCGCGGTCCTGAAGGTCCAGCGTGCCCAGGAGCTCGTTGTTCCAGAACACGTCGCAGCGAGGGTCCTCTCGCTCGCGGATGAGCATCTCCACGAGGCCCAGGGACTTGGTGGCCTCGGTGTCGTAGCGCACCGCGATGGGGATGCCGGTCTCTTCCTCGAATCGGCGCAACACCGCGTCCGCGTACACCGAGTCGTGCGCGCAATAGACCGTGAGCTTGTCTTCACCTCCCGGCCCCACGGTCATGTACAGGCCGCCGAGCACGACCGCCGCGACCGCGACTCCGATCCACAAGTGCGTCCGGGTCCCCTCGGCCATGTCCGCTCCTTTCTCGGGCCGCTCGCGAAAAAGCATCCCCTAGGGCGCCGCGTCGTCCGTATGGGCCGCTTCCTCCGGCGCTTCGGGCAGGGCGTCGAAATACTGCTTCACCGCCTCGTGGTACGCGGGCGGGATCTCCTCGCGCAGGATCGCTTCGCTCGCATCCTGCTTGACGCGGCGTACGTTGCGCTGGTACGCCTCGCGGGCCTTGCCCGGGTCGCCGATCCCTCGCGTTTGCCACTCGAGCAGGTGCTTGCCGGCGGTCAGCGCGGAGGGCGACTTGCGGTCCTTGTAGTCGGTCTCCACGGTCTCGTCCTCCGGCGCGACGTTCCCCTCGCCCACGCCCGGCCCGCGCATGCCGGTCCCTCGCCCGCCGCCGGGCTGCTGGCCGGTGCCACCCTGTAGCCCGCCGCCGGGCTGCCGGCCGGCCCGCGCCATGAGTTCGCGATAGAGCCGCTTATAGTCCTCCAGGGCCTGGGCGCCTCCTTGGCCCGGGCCCTGCCCCTCGCCCTGGCCCTGGAGCTTGCCCATGGCGTTGAGCTGCTCGGCCAACGCGCACACTTCGCAGGCACCCTTCACCGCTTCCAGGTTCTTGAGCATCCGCTCGAGTTGCGCGAGCTCGCTCTGGGACAATTCGAGCGACTGCTGCATGGCCTGGAGCGCTTCACTGGAGAGCTCTTGCACGCCGGAGAGGCCCAGCTGCTCCAGAGCGCGCTGTAGCGCCTGCGAGGCGCCCGCGTGATTCAGTTCGCTGCGCACGAATTCCGAGAGCTCCTGCAGCCGCTGGGCGAGCTCTCGCTGGGCGGCCTCTCGCTGTTTGCCGGACAGGTTCTCGAGGTCGGCCGCCTGTTTGCGCAGGGCCTCGATCTCCTTGCGCAGGCCGGAGAGGTCGCCCTGGCGCACCTGCTTGCGCCACTCTTGCGCGCGCTTCGAGCGCGGCGCTCCGAAGCGCTGGTTCATCGGCGTACGGCTGAGCTCTTCGGCCAGCTTCTTCTCGCGCAGCTTCTTCCACGCGGTGTTCAGCGACTGGCGGTATTCATCCAGGCGACGCTGGTTGGCTTGCCTGCGGCCCGGGCGCATGTTGCGCAGGTCTTCGCGCAGGTCCTTGAGCAGCTTCTCCAGGTCCTCCTGCAACCGGCCGCCCTCCTCGGCGAGCTGTAGGGCCTGCGCCTCGGTGGCCTTGCGGGTCTCGTCCAGACGCGCAACCTGGTTCTGACGCTTTTTGCGGTCCGCCTCGCGGCCGAAGGGATCGAGCTGCGGCAGCCAGGCCCACAGTCCGCCCACGACCGCCATGGCCGCGGCCGCATGCAGGGCACGCCGTCGCCACGCGAAGCGGACCGCCTGGTCGGGCCTGGCGCGCCGCGCGCGGTTTTCGGCCGCACGCGCGACCAGCCGGTCGTACCCGCCCGGCCAGGACTGGGCGCATGTCGCGGTGAGGAACAGGTCCCGCGTGTTGCCGGCCGCGTCCGCCAGCCGCGCCGCGTGCGCGGGGCTCGGTCTGCGCGCGCACGCCGCGCCCACCAGCAGCGCAGCGGCCGGCACGATCAGCATGGTGGTCGGGGAGAAGACGTCCGGCACCAGGGCCAACAGCCGCGCCGCGACCAGGGCCAGCGCGTATCCCCCAGAACCCACGAGCAGGGCCCAATACGCGGCCCGCCCCAGGGATGCGGTCCATGCCCTGCGGCATACGTGCCATAGAAGCCGTTGCGTGTGCGTCCCGACCATGGCTGCCCTCCGGACGGAAGTCGCCTGTGCAGGCATTGTACCGCACCCATTGTGCGCACGCAAGCAAACCGCGGGGACAACTGCGCCTGCGGCCGCGCGCGCGGGCGAGCCTGTGCCGCCTCGCTCTTCTCGGGGGGCATGCCTGCCGTCCACGAGAACAGCAAGGCCGCCCCCTGCGCGTTCAGTATGGGATGCGCAACGCCGAGCGCCGGTGTGTCGCTACACGCCCAGCCCGAGGAGCTGCCCGCCCTGGTACACGATCGCGGCCAGCACGAACGCGATGGAGGTGCTGTACAGCAGAGCAAAGACCGCCCACTTCCAGGAGCCCGCCTCGCGCCACAGCACCAACAGGGTCGCAAAGCAGGGCGCGTAGGCCATGACGAACACCATGAGCGCGAAGGCTCGCAACGGCGTCCAGTCCGGGTCGGCCTGGAGGCGCCGGGCCAGCGGGTTCTTGCTCGCCGCCGGCGCGTCTTCGGGCGGCTCGACTTCCCCGAGGCTGTAGGCCGTGCCCATGGCGCTGATGATGACCTCCTTGGCCGCCACCCCGCCGATCAGCGCGATGTTGTCGCGCCAGTCGAATCCGCAGATCCGGCTCACCGGCTCCACCAGCCGCCCGAGCCTGCCGGCCAGCGACCCCCGCAGCTGGACTGCCGCTCGCTCGCGTTCGATGCGCTCGAGCGCGGACAGGTACTCCGCGTACGCCACGGCAGCCGCGTCCACATCCAAGTCGGCCGCTTCAGGGACCACGGCCACCGGCGCCTCTGCCGCCTCGGACCGGTCCAGCGCACGGGTCACGAGCGCGTATCGGTGCGGGTCCTCGCGCGCGAGCTCTTGCAAGGCGTGGGGATCCTCGCGTCGCGCCGCGTCGCGCAGCAGCCCGGTCACGCGTCGCGTGGCCGACAGGCCCTCGCCCCGCAGTAGCTCTCCATGGGCGACGTCAGCCGCAGACGACTCCAACGAGGCGCGCGCCTCGGCTCGGGCCTCGCGGAACCGCTCGGCGGACGGACGGGGAAAGTACATGAGCGCCCAGAGCAGGATGTTCACGACCAGGATCAAGGTGCCCGCCTTGCGCAGGTACAGCCAAGCGCGCCCGCCTGCGTTGCGCAGAACCCCGCCGAGCGTGGGCAAATGATACCGGGGCAGCTCCAGCACGAAGACGGCCTGCTCGCCCCGGACGACCGTGCGGCGCAACAGGCTGGCCGCGCCCAAGGCCACCGACCAGCTCAGCGCCGCCATCACGAGCAGGATCGCGGCCTCGTGCTCAGCGAAGAAGGCGGCGATCAGCATGGCGTAGACCGGGATCTTGGCCCCGCAGTTCATGAACGGAGCCACGAGCATGGTGGTGAGCCGATCCCGCTCGTCCTGCAGCGTGCGCGTGGCCAGGACCCCCGGCACCGCACACCCGCCCGCAATGCCTCCGGAGATGATGAGCGGCAGCACCGCATTCCCGGGTAGCCCGAAGTGACGCAGGGCCCGGTCGAGCAAGAAGGCGATCCGCGCGATGAAGCCCGAGTCCTCCAGGATCGCCAGAAACACGAACATGAAGAAGATGATGGGCACGAAGCTCATCACGCCGCCAACGCCGCCGATGACCCCGTCCTCCACGAGCGAGCGCAAGGGGCCCTCGGGCATGCCGCCGAGCAGGCCGGGCAGCTTCTCGTCGAACAGCCAGCCCACCGCGCCCGTGGGCGTGGTCCATCCCTGCGGCCAGGGGATCCACGCCCACGTGTCGGACAGACGAAAGGTGAGCGTAAAGCTGAGGTACAGCGCCGTCGCAACGACCAAGAGTCCCAGAACCGGATGGCACACGAACCGGTCCACCCGGTCCGTTAGGGTGACCCGTCCTCCGGGACCCTTGCGCACGCATGCATCCGCCAACCGATCGGCGAGGCGGTATCTCGCCTGTGCGATCAGCCGTTCGGCCGGTTCTTCCTGCGCGGCCTGGAACTCGGCGCGCTCCCGGTCAATGAGGTCGATAAGCTCCGGCGCCGTCTCGTCGTGGGTGTGGTGCTCCACGATGCGCCGCGCCTCGTCGTCGCCCTCCATGACCTTGACCGCCAGCCACCGCGCGGAGAAGTCCTCCATCAGGTGCTCGCGGGCCTCTAGTGCCTCTTCCAGCCGCCCGAGCACGGGTTCCAGTTCCTCGCCGTAATCGATGCGCCCGGACCGGAACACATGGTCGGCGCGCTGTGCCGTCTGCCAGATGGCGTCGCGCAGTTCCTCTCGGCCCACGCCACGGCGCGCGATTGTGGGCACCACCGCGACGCCGAGCTCGCGAGCGAGGCGCTCCGCGTCCACGGTCAGCCCCCGGCGGGCGGCCACATCCATCATGTTCACGCACAGGACCAGGGGGACGCCCATCTCTTGGAGCTGGAGGAAGAGGAACAGGTGGCGCGCCAGGTTCGACCCGTCGGCGATCACGACCACGACCTCGGGCCGTTCCAGCAGGATGAAGTCGCGCGCGATGCGCTCCTCCTGCGAGAAGCTCGTCAGGCTGTAGGTGCCCGGCAGGTCCACCACGTCCACGCGGCTCTCGCCCACGCGGTACGCGCCCGCCTTCTTCTCCACGGTCACGCCGGGGAAGTTGGCCACGTGCTGGCGCGCGCCCGTGATCATGTTGAATACGGTCGACTTGCCGCAGTTCGGTTGACCGGCCAGCGCCACCAGGATGTTGCGGTGGGGGTGTCGCACAACTCGCTCGCTATCCGGCCTGCGGCCTCAGGAGGGTTGAACTTGGACGAGAATGCGCTGCGCCATGCCGTACCCGATGGCCAGCCGCGTCTCGCCCGTGGCGATAAGCACGGGGCCGCCCATGCCGGCGCCGCGCAAGACCTCGAGCTCGCGGCCTACGCTCAGGCCCATGTTCACCACTCGGTCCAGGAACCCGCGCCCGCCCGTGAGCGCGGTGACGACCGCGCGGGTGCCTCCCGGTAAAGCGCTCAGCGGTCGCACCTCCGGCGCGGTCACGAAGTGTTCTCCCGGTCGCCCTTCTCGGCCTGTGGTTGCCCTTCTTCGCACAGCCGGGCCTGGGCCCGCGTACATGCCTGGGACATGCTGCACGTGCTGCACGCGCTCTTGCGGCCCCGCAGCACCTGTATCACGCTGCGAATCACCAGGTATATCGCCACGGCCAGGATCCCCGCGACCACAAGCGTCTGCCAATTCCACATCGCGTCTCTCCGTTCCGGTCCTGGGAGACGCCTTATTGAGACACTGTATCAACAACGCGCCTCCTACATAGCATGCCCGGGCCCGTATTGTCAAGCCCTGCGCCTGATCGCCGCAGGGAACCTCGTCCTGCAAGATCCGGACCAACCCAGCTCCGTTGATGCTTGATCCCTGCCGAAAGTGCGGCCCGGCCGCCCTGCTTGCGGAAACCTCTCGCGCGGCTTTTTTCCCGCTTGACGGGCCATCGTGGGCACCTAACGTTTCCACGGGTTCGATGGAGTCCTGGACCGAAGAAGCTAGCCCACCGTACAGGAGGCCCGGACATGTGGAAGCGTGCTTGCATAGGGGTCGCCCTGGCCCTGCTGGTCGGTCAGGCGATCGGCGCGTTCGACTTGAGCACGGACGCGGACCGCAG
>CAZOBJ010000043.1:0-24945 GCA_964577825.1 uncultured Planctomycetales bacterium | reverse complement strand
AAGCTGCGCCTGGAGGGGGGGCGGCTGTCCTGCCTGCGCTACAAGCCGCCCGTCAGCGAGGTCAACCGCATCAACACCGAGATGTGGGGCAGCCCCGGCAGGGAGGAGGTCGAGCTGGAACTGGAGGAGCGCGAGGCAGGGCACGGCGTCATCCTGCGCAACTTCGCACGCGCCATCCTCCACGGCGAGCCGCTGATCTCGCCGGGCGAAGTCGGGCTGAAGTCCCTCGAGTTGGCGAACGCGATCACGCTCTCCTCGCACAAGGGCGAGGCGGTGGACCTGCCGATCAGCCGCCAGGAGTTCAAAGAGCTTATGGACTACCTGCGCTCGACGTCCAGCTTCAAAGACGAGTGGGGGGACACGCACGCCGAGACCGATCCCCAGCACAAGGTCTGAGGGCATGTAGCGCAGCCGCCCCCGGCTGCGGGGTCTCAGGCGAGGGCGCCTGAGCTACAAAGGCGCTCCTGTGTTACGCCGACGTGGCCGCGCCGGACATTGCGATGACCACGAGCGCGTTGTACGTGGCGTGCGTCCAGACTGCGATCCCCAGGCCCCTGAAGACGTAGATCAGGCCGAGCAAGACCCCCGACACCGCCCGGAACACGAACACGTAGCTGTCGAAATCGTCGGACATCGGCCCGATGTGGTGGGCCAGCGCAAAGAGCACGCCGGAGGCCACCAGTGCCACGGTCGTGCTGAGGGCCCTGTTCCACAGGAACACCCTGGTGAAGAGCAGCACGCCCCCTCCCACCAGCAGCAGGCGGAACAGGAGTTCTTCGTACACCCCCGCCCCGAGCGCCAGGAGCAGCGGCGCGAAGCGCTCCATCTCGATGGCGAAGAAGACGCGGGACGCCTGTTCGTGAACGGCCCGGGCCACGACGTCGCCCCCCTTGTAGAGCAGCATCGCGTAGAACATGCCCTCCAGCATCATCAATGCGATGACGAAAAGTCCGGCGGATTGCTTCACCTCGCTGCGCCAGAGGACGGCCACCAGGGCGATGATGAGGGCGATGTTCAGGATGTGAGCCGCGTGCAGCCCCACGAGTTCGAGCGGCCCCTGTAGCCAGATCTCGGCCAGGTTGCGCACCGGATAGCCGCTCTGGACGATGCCGCAGTGATAGAGCACGATCAAGGGCAGGATGGAGACGATGCTCAGCGCGAATGACCTGGACGCGCTGAAGTAGTTGAGCGCCCCTTCCGAGACCGTGCTGTCTTGCGCGTCGCTCATTCTCTCATTGCACCCAGAGGCCGATGACGGCCATTGCCGCGCCGGCGGGCAGGCAGTATGCGGCGAACCAGTGCAGCCGTCCGCGCTGGACGATGCGCAGCAGGAGCAGCAGGCAGGCGGCGCCCACCACTGCCGAGACCGTCGCCGTGGCGGCGAGCGCCGCCGGGCCGGGGCCGGCGGGAACGTCCGTGGCGGCGCCGGTGCGGCTCAGCCCTTCTCCCAGCTTCCACAAAGCCGCGCCGGCAATGGCAGGCGCGGCGAGCATGAACGAGAACCGTGCGGCCGCCGCACGCTCCACGCCCAGGAAGCAGCCCGTCACGATCGTCGCGCCGGACCGGCTGATGCCCGGCAGCAGCGCGCATGCCTGGGCCAGCCCGACGAAGAAACCCCTGACGGGACCAACCTCGTCTGCCTTGGGGACCGGCGCCCAGCGCGACGCGAGCAGTACCAACCCCGTCACGCACAGCAAGGCCCCGCTCGCGGTCAGGCTGCTGAAGACACGCTCGACGCCCTGCTCGAAGAGCACCCCCGCAAGAACCGCCGGGACCGAGCCGATGACGATGGCCACGGCAGTGAAGAAGAGGGGAGCGTCCGCCCGGACGGTACGGGTTTCCTTCCCCCGCAGGTACATTGCCGCGCCCTTCACCCCGTCGCCAGCTACCTTTGCGAGGGGGCGCAGGAACACGGCGAGGATCGCCAGCAGCGTGCCGACGTGGGCGGCGACCTCCACGGATATGCCGGGCGCGCTGATCCCGAGCAGGCTCTGGGCGGCGACGAGGTGCGCGGAACTGCTGACCGGCAGGAACTCGGTCAGCCCCTGAACGCACCCGAGCAGAATGGCTTGCGCAAGACCCACGCGAGGGCTCCCCGGCGACGTGCAGAGCGGCCGAACCGCTGCCGGCTCAGGCTACTCGTCTTGAGGTTCCGGCGTCTCGCCCAATGCTTCCTTCAGGCCGTCGACCGTGGCCTGGATGGCCTCCTTGCTGGCCCGCAGGCCGACCAGGCCGGACAGCTCTTCGAACACGAGCTTCTCTTTGAGGAACTCCCGCTGGACGGTCTCGCCGATGTTCTTGATGCGGTTGCGGACGTCGTCGATCTGTGCGGCGATCTCCTGATCTTCACCAAACTGCTGGATTCTCTGCTCCATTCCGGCCGCCGCCTCCTTCAGGTCATCCAGCGTCGGCGTCCTGTCCAGAATCGGGGTGCGCGCCTCCAGGGACTCCAGCACGGCCTGCAGTTCCACCTTCCAGTCCACGGCTTCACGAATACTCGCGGCGGCCTGCGCGGTATCGTCCAGCAACTTCCGCGCGGCGTCCGACAGGACCTCGACCTGAAGCGCCCCGCCCTCCTCGAACCTCTTGGTGAGCGCCACCACCTGCTCTTGGAGCTTCTTGTTGGCCTCTTGCAGGTTGCTGCGGACCTCCTGGATCTCGGCCAGGATGTTCGACAACTGTTCGTCGTAAGCCTGGACCAGTTTCTCCTTTTCCTCGGGGGTCAGGTCCTGGGTCTTGAGTTCTGCGGCCATCTTGCCCTTTTCGAACAGCACCGTCTTGAGGATCTCCAGCGTTTCTCCCTGTTTCTCCCGCCGGGCGGTGAGGTCCGCAAGTTGCTTCTTCTTGTCCAGCAGGTTGAAGAAGGCCGGCTTGATCTGACTCCACAGATCGGCCACGCGGGCCTTTCTGTCGCGCGCGAGCTCCTCGATGCGTTTGCGCACGTCCCCGACAGCTTCCTGGTAGCCCGCCAGTATCCTGGCTGGCAGGGCCGCCTTGAGTCCGAGGGCCTCTTGCTCCTGCTCGGAGCCCGGCTGCCAGTCTCGCACCAGGAGGAGGGCCGCATCGGGGACGGCGCTCCCGTCGTCCTCCCAGGGGTATGGCCGCGATCCGACGATAGCGGCGGCCGCTGTCCAGTCCTCGCGCTCGGGCAACCGGTTCATCGTCCACACTGCGTATAGCTCGGCCTCGTCCCGACTCAATCCCACGACGGGCGCCTGCGCGCCGGGCGTGCCGGGCCGGGTGCCCTCCCACTGCGGCGGCACGGGCTGCTCGGTGTCCCACAGGTATGCGACGTACTCGCCCAGCGATATGGGCTGCCTGCTCATGAACACAGCCGCTCCCTCCCGGACGGCCGCCATGCCTTCGGGCGCCGTCACTGCGGCGCGGACCTGTGTGAGCGGCGGCTCGCCCTCGGGCTCTTTCCTCTCGCAGCCGGGCGCCAGCAATAGCAGACACATAGACGTTCCGATGAGCGTGCGCAGCGTGTTCATTTCTCCCTCCGATCTGCTGGGAACAACCTCCGGGTCCAGCCTTCCCATCATAATACGGAATCCCAGGAGGCGAAATCCAGCCTCGCCACCTCAGGCGGGTTCAGCGGCCCTCCAGGCGTCGCGTGAGTTCCTCAACCGCCCTTTCAAGCGCCCGGACCCTCTCGATCATCTCGGGCAGCTTGCCGGTCAGAGCCATCACGCGGCGCTGTCGGGCGATGGGCCTGGCGGGATACCCGAGGACCACCTGCCCTGCCGGCACGCTGCTGCTGACCCCGGTCCTGGCACCGAGCATCGCCCCGTCGCCCACCGTCACGTGGTCCGTCACGCCGCTGTCCTCGGCCATGACGACGCCCTTGCCCAGTCGGGCGCTGCCGGCCACCTTTGCGTAACCGGCCAGGATGCTGTCCGCCCCGATGTGGCAGTTGTGGGCGATGTGACAGTGGTTGTCGATCTTGACGCCGTCCTCGATGACCGTTTCTTCCAGCATAGCCCTGTCCACGGTGGTGAGGGCGCCTATCTCGACGGAGTCGCCTATGCGGACCCGACCCACCTGGGAAAGCTTCACGGCGCCCTGGTCGCGCCGGGCGAAGCCGAAGCCCTCCGAGCCGATCGCCACGTTGTGATGGATGATGCAGTTCGCGCCGATCACGGTCCGGTCATGTATCGAGGTGTTCGGGTAGATGACCGTCCCCCTCCCGACGCGGCAGTCTCGCCCGACGTAGACGAGGGGATAGATGACGGCGCCGTCCTCGATGACACTGCTCTCGCCGACGAAGGCGCAGTCCCCGACGGCGACGTCCCGGCCGATCTGCGCGGAGGGGCTGACGGACGCCCTGGCGCTGATGCCGCTGGGGTGGGGGTACCGGGCCTTGGCGAAGGCTTCCAGGACGATCGCTGCCGCCGAATCCGGGTCTTCGCAGACAATAAGCGAGCCGGGGTAGCCGTCGATCTCGGCCGGCGCGATGAGGACACCTGCCCGGCAGTTCCGGGCTTCCGTCAACTGTGTCTCGTCGCGCTGGAAGGCGATGTCCCCCGGGCCGGCCAGTTCGAGAGCGCGGATGTCGCTTACGGTGACGTCCGCGGGCCCGACTGGCCGGCCTTCCACCATTTCGGCCAGTTGCGCGGCTGTGAACTCGGGCATCTTCTCCTCGTTGACGCGGGCGTGGGTTCTGGTCCCCTGTGGGGTTGCACCGATATGCTACACAGGGCACAATGGACTGGCAAGCGTCGGCGCTCCGGGCATTGACAAGCGAGTGGGCGGGAAGTGCCACAGCAAGACGACGAACATTACATGAGGCTCGCACTGGCGGAGGCCGAGTCGGCCATTGCCGAGGGCGAAGTGCCGGTCGGCTGCCTGATCGTCAGGCAGGGGCGGATAGTCGCCCGGGCGCACAACCTGCGCGAATCCCTCAACGACCCCACGGCGCACGCCGAGATACTGGCACTGCGCGCCGCCGCCCGGTCGGGCGGTTCATGGCACCTGGAGGGGGCTACGGCGTACGTGACCGTGGAGCCGTGCTGCATGTGTGCGGGGGCGCTGGTCAACGCCCGCGTCGAACGCCTCGTTTACGGCGCTGCAGATCCCAAGAGCGGGGCGTGTGAATCCCTGTTCAACGTCCCGCAGGACAGGCGCCTCAATCACCGCCTGGCCGTGCGGGGAGGCGTCCTTGCGGACGAGGCGATAGCGTTGCTGCGCCGGTTCTTTGAGGCCAGGCGCGGCTGAGACTGGCGCGACATCCCTGGAAGGCACTGTCCCGGCGCGATTGCAGTCGTGACGGCCGTCCAGTATCCTATCGATCTTACGCACTTCAGAACGCAGTTGGCCAGGCTGACGGAGATAGCACGTGGAATCTGCACCGGTTGTCAAGTCGGACAAGGACACGAGCGGCCAGCGTCACCGGCCGCTGGTGCCCGTATTGACAGGTGCGGTGGCGGGCATAGCGCTCGACGGCATGTTGCATCCGCAACTTGCCCTGTGGCTGTCGCTCGCGCTCGCTATGGCAGCGTTTACGGTCCTTGGCCTGCGCTTGCGCCTGAGGGCGTGGGCCAACTGGTTGCTGGCCGCGCTGCTGCTGGTGGCCATCGGCGGCGCTTACCATGCGATGCGCTCCCGCCTGGCCGCGCCAAGCCGCCTGAAGGACGTCCCCTTGCGCGACGGAGTGCTCTACTACCTGGGCGGGCGCGTGCGCGAAGATCCCCTCTACCATTACAGGGACGTGCCCTTCGCGGAGGAAGAGGGGACATCACCCAGGTTCTGCTCGTTCACGATGCAACTGGAGGGGATGTCGGGGGATATCCGGTTCTGGCTTCCCATCGAGGGGCAGGTCACGGTGTTCGTGCAGGAAGGGCGGCCTGACGTCCACTCGGGCGACAGGATTGAGGTGCTGGCCACATTCCGCCGCCAGACGGCTCCAGGGCTTGATCAGGGAGAAGGAAGGGCCGGCTACGTGCGGGCAGGAAGCATCGGGACCGCCACCGTGGCCTCGGCTGAAGCCATCGCAGTGAGCCGCCGCGCCGCGTGGTATCGCTCTCCGGTGGCCACGGCCAGGCGGCTGCGTTCCCTGCTGCGGGGGCGGCTTGGCGGCTATCTGCCCACCCGGGAGGACAGGAAAAGGTCGGGCTTGATGACCGCGCTGCTGTTCGGGCAGCGCGAGGCGCTCACGCCCGACCGGGAACTCCTGCTGGAGGAGTCCGGCACGCTGCACTTCCTGGCCATCAGCGGGCTGCACGTGGGGATCTTTTGCCTCTTCCTCAGTTGCGTCCTGGCGTGGTCTGGCTTGCCGGTGAGGTCGCGCCTCATACTGACGATAGCGTGCGTGTGGGCGTACGTGGCCTTCACGGGCTGCCACGTGTCCGCCTTGCGCGCCGGTCTCATGCTTACGTTTCTGCTGGCTGCGCCGCTTCTGGAGCGTCGGCGGGACTCCCTTTCAGCCCTGATGGCGGCGGCGCTGCTGATCCTTGTGGTCTCGCCGCAGCAGTTGTTCGCCCCGGGTTTCCAACTGACGTTCGCGGCCATGTGGGCGCTGATAGCTATCTACCCGCAGCTGAAGGGCATCCTGTGGCCCTGGGAAGACCTGGTGGCGCGCGTGCAGGAGCCCGAGGAGCGCTCGATCCTGTCCGACCTCTGGCTCTGGGCGCGAAGCTACCTGACGCTCTCCTGCATCGTGTGGCTGGCCACTGCGCCGATACGCGTGTATCACTTCAACAACCTTTCTCTGATTGCCCCGTTGCTCAACCTGGTTGTGTGGCCGCTGGTCCTGGTTCTGCTGGTCGTGGGATTCGTGCTGCTGCTCGGGCTCCTGGCCGGGGGGCTCGGTGCGGCGCCGCTGGTTGCGGTGGCGCTCTTCGTGACGGGAAGCATAGAAACGCTCCTGGCCGGCGCGAGTCACCTGCCCGGCTTCGGCGTCTACCTGCCCTCTCCGCCGCTCTGGTGGATCGGGCTGTTCTACTTCGCACTGGCTGCCTGGACGGTGAGGGGCCGGCTGCCCCGGGGGCGCGGGGTGGTCATTGCCGCCGTGCTTGCCCTGGCCGCCACCTACGTGTGGCACGACGCCGCCGCCAGGCTGGACCGCCGTTTCGAGATGACGGTTGCCGACGTGGGGCAGGGGCAGACCGTTGCAGCCCTGTTCCCCGGAGGCCAGGTAGTGCTCTTTGACGCCGGATCCGCCGGCACCAGGGGCAGGGAGGCCGTCGGCAGACTGCTGTGGCAGGCGCACGCCCCGTCCGTGGACGTGGTCGCGGTGTCTCACTTTGAGAGCGACCACTGCAACCTTCTGCCTTACCTGATGAGCAGGTTCCGCATCGGGGAGGTGGTCGCGCCGGCGGCGCCGGTTATCACGCCTTTTGCCGAGCGCGTGCGCGGGCGTATCCGCACGGAAGGGGTGCCGCTGCGCGTGCTGCGGGAGGGCGACGATCTGCACGGCGGGCGCTTTCGCTGCGAGGTGCTGCATCCGGACATGCGCTTCGCGACGGCCCCCGTCATGTCAGAGAACGACCGTTCGCTGGTGTTCCGCTGCGAGTGTGACGGGCTGAGTTTCCTGCTCCCGGGGGACATCGGCGCGGAGGCCATGCGGCGCCTGTCAGCCGATTACGGTTCGCGCCTCCAATCCGACGTCCTTGTCATGCCCCATCATGGCCGCTACGACGAGGGGTTGGAGGAGTTCCTGGACCACGTCCGGCCCCGTGTGGCCATTGTCAGCGGCACGAAAGACGGTTGCCACCCTCGCACCGTGGAGGCCCTGGAGACCCGCGAAGTGCCCGTCTGGATCACCGGGAAGGACGGGGCCGTGACGGTCGGCCTGGATGCCGGGAAGGCGCGCGTGTCGGCTTCCGCGACGGGGCGCCGGTTCGAGTTCTCCTGCGCGGATGTGGCTGTGCAGCCGGGCTCAGGCGTCTCGCCCTGACTTCAGTGCGACCCTTGTGAAGCCGTTCAGGCGCGGCCGGCGCCCTCTTCCAGCCAGCGTTCGCGGATCTCCCCCGCCGTGAAGAATGAGCCCGTGATGCAGATCACGTCCGTGGCGTCAGCGCGCTCGATGGCCCCCCGGGCGGCTTCGCAGGCGTCCGGCACGCTGCGGAGCCCTTCGGGCGGGACGAGGCCGGCCGTCCGGGCCGCCGCGACGACCTCGGGCACGGGCATGGCGCGGGGCAGCTTCGCCTGCGTGGCCGTCAGCTCGACGCAACGCCCCTGCAAGGCCGCCAACATGCCGGCGACGTTCTTGTCGGCCGAGCAGCCGAAGACCACGCGGACGGGCCTTCCCGGGAAGTGCGTCTCGAGCGCGTCCATGAGCGCCTCGACCGACTCGACCGTATGGGCGACGTCGAGGACCACGGCGGGTTCCCTCTGGAGCAGTTCCATCCGGCCGGGCACCTGGAAGTCCGCCAGTGCGGCGGCCGTCCGTTCCGGCCGGAGCTCCATCCCGCTGTGTCCGGCCGTCATCTCCACGGCCCCCACGGCGGCGGCCAGGTTGTCGATCTGATGCCTGCCCAGCAGGGGCGTGAAGACGTCTTCGTAGTCGTTGCCGGGGGTCCGGAGTGAGAAGCGCCAGCCGACCGGCGCGGTGGCCCGCTCGGACGGGGCGCTGAGCGGGACGGCGCGGCTTACCCGGAGTTCCCGGCCCACTTCCCAGCGGGGGCAGTCGAGTTCCTCCGCCGCCCGACGCAGCGCGTCGAGCGCCCCCGGATACCGCTGACGGCCCAGCACGACGGGAACCCCCTGCTTGAAGATGCCGGCCTTCTCGAGGGCTATCGCCTCGGCCGTGTCGCCGAGCTTCTCCACGTGATCGAAGCCTATGGTCGTGACCACGCAGCAGGTGGGCGCGACGACGTTGGTCGAGTCCAGGCGCCCGCCGAGCCCCACCTCGACCACGGCCCAGTCGGCGCCGCGCTCGGCGAAGTGGTGCAGGGCGAGCGCGGTGAGCATCTCGAAGTAGGTCGGCGCCCTGACGGTGGTCCGCTCCTCGGCGGCGCGCTCCGCCTCGACGTGGGCCTGCATCGCCCGGATGCCGCTCAGGAAGTCCTCCTCGCTGATGTCGCGGCCGTCGATCTGCGCCCTCTCTCGGTGGGTTATCAGGTGGGGGGACGTGAGCAGGCCCGTCCGGTGCCCGTTCCAGGTCAGGAGTCGGGCGGCGGCGCCGGCCGTGGTGCCCTTCCCCTTCGTGCCGGCCACGTGGATGATGCTGTAACGGTCGTGGGGGTTGCCGAGCGCGGCCAGCAGGTCCCTGGTCCGGCCCAGGTTCAGGGTGCGCTTGTTGTACTGCCAGCGGGCCGTCTTCTCGTAGTTGAGGGCCTCCTCGAGGAAGCGGACGGCGTCCTCGTAGGTCCTGAGTTGCCGAAGTGCCCGCTCCACCGCCGCCTCCAGCGTTTGACAGGGAAAGGCATGATTCTTAGACTTAGGGATTCCGCGTGCCCCGACCGGGTGGGACGGACAGTTTCGCATCCGGCCGGGGGAAAGTCAAGCATACACAATCCTCCGGCGGACCGAGCCCATGCCCATCATCACCGATGCCGACCGGACCCGAGGGTTCCTGGACACGCTCCGGGAGCGCCGGGTCGCGCTGCCGTGTTTCTGTACCGAGAACCCCTGGACCACCGAGGCCGTGCTGGAGGCCACCGTCGCCGCCGGCAGACGGTTCGGCCTGAATGAGCCACCGGTCTCCATCTCGTTCTGCGCCAGCTATGCAGCCCGCCAGCACCTGTCGAACTACTGGTTCTGCGGCGATGCCCGCCTGGGCCGGCGCGGTGTCTTCGGCGACCTGCGCGCGCTCATGGCGGAGGACGGGCCGTACGCCGCCTGCCGCGTCTTCCCCATGCTCGACCACGGCCAGCCGGAGGGGGACAGGTGGCTGCTCCAGGACAACCTGGACGACTTCGCCATGGTCATGTTCGACGCCAGCCACTGGCCGCTGGAGGAGAACATGGCGCGCACGGCCGAGTATGTCGCCCGGTGCGGCGACCGCGTCGTCGTCGAGGGTGCGGTAGCTGAGCTGAAGGAGGCCCGTGACGCCGGCGACGCGTTTGCCATGACCACGCCCGAGCAGGCCCGGCGCTTCCTGGACGAGACCGGCTGCGACCTGATCGTGCCAAACGTGGGGACCGAACACCGGGCGGCGGAGGTCGGCGAGGCACGATACAGCGCCGAACAGGCGCGCCAGATCGCGGCGGCAATCGGCCCGAGAATGGTGCTCCACGGCACAAGCTGCATGGGCGAGGCCGATCTGAGCAGCGTGCCCGGCGACGGCTTCGTCAAGGTCAACGTCTGGACCATTATCGAGAAGGTCGGCGCGGAGCAGATCGTGGAGTTCGCCGTCCGCAGCGTGGGCAACCTGGCCGAGCGCGGCGTCGTGGAACGACTGGTGGACGAGGGCCTGCTCGGACCGAAGGTGCTTTCGCCGGAGCACGTGCGCGAGGCGTTCGGCGGGCACGTGGGGCCGAACCTGGAATGCTTCCCGCTGGTCAATCTCAGGGACAGGTGGGTCCGTGCGGTGGCGTCGGCGCTGGAACGCTACTTCGAGATGTTTGGTTACGAGCGGCTCGCCGACGGCTGAGGGGCCCAGTCACGCCGCCTCTTTGCGGCGCTCCTCCGCGGAGACCTTGGCCGTTTTGCCTCGGGGGCCTTTCTCCGCCTTGAATACCATCTCGTACAGCCGCACCGCCGTGCCCACGACCAGCGCCGCCAACATGCCGTAGACCATCATCACGAACGCCGCTGCGGAGGCGCCGACGACGACGTTCCTGGCGCTCAGGAACCAAGCGGGCGAGGCGGGGACCTCTGCCTGGACGTCGCGTACGGTCAGCGAGGAGAGCAGGGCCAGCACGACGGCCACCAGCCCCGCGCCGAGGCTGGCCTCCTTGAACCGCCCCAGCGGCGCGGACGCGCCCAGCGCGAAGCTGAAGATCAGGGCGAAGAGGACGTACAGCTCCAGGCTCCGCCAGTCCGCTCTCAGGGCCTCCCTGACCACCTGCGAGAGCAGCGCCCACGTCCCGAGCAGGAAGCCGTGCAGCCCCCCCGTGTCCAGCGACGCCAGCGACGGCGGCGTGTGGGTGAAGTGGAGCGGGTGCCCGAACATCGCGTTAAGGATAATGACCGCGAAGGCGCCGCCGAAAAGCGGCGCAAGCGGGACCAGCACCTTGGCGACGCTGCTGACTCCCTCTGCCTTGTAGTCGGTGTCGCGCGTGTCCAGCTCGTAGATGCGGACCCGCGTCACCGTGGCCCCGCACAGCAGCGCCGTCAGGGCCATGCTGAACTTGCGCACTATCATGCCGGGCGCGGCCAGCACCTGGACGAACCGGTGACCCAGGGCGCCGGCCATGACGAAGTGAATCAGGCCGCCCAGCAGCAGGCACAGGCAAACCCATATGAACAGCGCCATGAATTCCATGGGAGACCGCTCCTCGTTTCGGAGGCACGTGAGGACAGACTGCCCCGTCACCCGTAAATTGTGGGCGAAACGCGACCGGTGAAGCAACAGGGCCGCCCGGGAGCGCCGAATTCGGCGTCGAGAGGGCCTGTGAAGGGCGTCATCGCGCTCCGAAAAACGCCTCGCACGGCCCCCCGTTCGGCCCGGCGACGCAGCCAGTGAGCGTTCACGATTGAAATGCGGGGTACACGCGCCATTCGTCCTCGTCGTGGTCCTCGGCCTCGACGTCGTTCGGCCGCGGCCCTTTGACAGTCAGCCGCCGGCGGGCTATAGTAAGGGGTCGGGTTCTGTCCCGCCGATAGCCCCTGTTCTTACCTTCATGCGAGCGCTCCGCTCGGGCGAGGATAACTGGCCAGCCATGAAAGAGACAGATATAACACGCGCGATAGTCGAGACATACAACGAGCGCTTTCTTGCCGCCCTTGAGAGCGACGTGGTCATCGTGGGCGCCGGGCCGGCGGGCCTGGCCGCCGGATATTACCTGGCGGAGGCCGGCCTGAGGACCGTCATCCTCGAGAAGCGTCTCTCCACCGGCGGCGGCACGTGGGGAGGCGGCATCGGGCAGAACATCATCGTCGTCGAGAGCGCCGACGTCCTGGAGGACTTCGGCGTCAGTTACGAGGAGCGGCACGGGCTGCTGGTGGCCGGGGCCGTCGAGCTGGCCGCCGCGCTCACGTACCGCGCCGAACAGGCCGGCGCGCGCATTCTCAACCTGGTGCAGGCCGAAGACCTGGTCGTCAAGGACGGGGCGGTGCGCGGCGTCGTTATCAACGCCACGCCGATCCTGATGGCCGCGTTGCACGTGGACCCCGTCTGCCTGGCCGCCCGGAAGGTGATGGACGCTACCGGGCACCCGGCCGAGCTGGTGAACATGCTCCGCGGCAAGCTGCCCGAGTTCCGCCCCGAGGGCTTCGGCGAGGGGTTCATGGACGTCGAGCCGGCGGAGAAGGGCGTCGTGGAGCGGACCGGCGAGGTCTACCCCGGCCTCTACCTGGCCGGCATGGCCGTCTGCGCCACGTACGGCCTGCCCCGAATGGGTCCCATCTTCGGCGGGATGCTCGAGTCCGGCCGCGAGGCCGCCCGCCTCATTCGAGAGGCCCTGGCCGAGGGGTAGGACATGCGCTGGTTCCTTCGCTCCAAGATCCACGGCGCCACAGTGACCGAGGCCCGGGTGGAATACGAGGGCAGCATCACCATCGACGAGGAGTTGATCGAGAAGTCGGCCCTCATGGCCGGCGAGAAGGTGCTCGTCGTGGACATGACCAACGGCGCCCGCGTCGAGACATACGTCATCGTCGGCGAACGGGGCGCGGGTGGGGTCTGCATGAACGGCGCGGCCGCGCTGCTCGTCCACAAAGGGGACCGCGCAATCATCATGGGGTTCGAGCTGGCCGCTGAGCCGGTCGAGGCGAAAAAGGTGCTCGTCGACGAGGGCAACCGTTTCGTGCGGTACCTGTAACGGCCCCCGCAAGTCCGGGAGGAGGAAATGCCTCGCCCGAGTCCGGCGGACAACTACCGGCGCATCCGCGATTCCCTGCCCTCGGAAGTCACTCTCGTCGTCGCCGCGAAGGGGCGTGCCCCCGCTGAGGTGGCGCAGGTGATCGAGGCGGGCGCGACGGCCATCGGCGAGAACTACGTGCAGGAGGCCGAGGCACACCTGGCTGCCGTGGACGCCCGCGCGGGGCGGGCGGAATGGCACCTTATCGGCCACCTCCAGCGCAACAAGGTCAATCGCGCGCTGCCCCTCTTCGACGTCATCCAGAGCGTGGATTCCCTGCGGTTGGCGCGTGCCGTTGACCGGCGGGCGGACGACCCTGTCCGCGCGCTGGTCGAGGTCAACGTCGGGGGAGAGCAGAGCAAGTTCGGCACACCGCCCGAGCAGGTGCGTACGCTGCTCTGCGAGCTGGCCGGGCTGGAGAACCTGCGCGTCGAGGGCCTGATGACCATGGAGCCGTACTCGGCCGACCCGGAAGAGGCGCGACCTTACTTCCTCCGCATGAGGCGGCTCTTCGAGGAGATGGGGGACCTCGACGCGCCCAACGTCCAAATGCGCACGCTGTCGATGGGGATGACGAACTCCTACCGCGTGGCCGTGGAGGAGGGGGCGAACATGGTGCGCATCGGGACCGCCGTCTTCGGCCCGCGGGGATAGCGGCCACAGCCCGCCGCGGCTCATTCCTGAAGCATGAGAATCCGGCCGCAGCTGTGGCAGTGGACGAGCGTCTCGTCCCGCATCAGAAGGACTTCGGTCTGCTTGGTGATCTGCGTGTAACAGCCGCTGCAGACGCGGGTTGTGACAACGGCCAGCGCGTTCTGTGGGTGGCGCAGGGCGAGACGGTCGTAAACGCTGAGCACTTCCGGGGTCGCCTGTTCGCGGATCCGGTCCCTCTCCTGCTCGACTTGCTCGATGCGTCGATCGTACTGCGCGGCCTCCTCACCGCACCGGCTCTTGACTGTCTCCAGTTCGGCCGTGGCCTGCCTGATTTCCGTTGCGAGGCGTTCCTCTTGCTCGGCCAGGTCGTCTATGGCCTGCAGGGCGCCCAGCGCCTCGTCCTCCCACTTCTGAATGTCCGCCTTGTGGCTGGCGATCATGTGCTGGACCGCGTCGTATTCTCTCTGGTTCTCGACGATGTTCAGCTTGCCCCTGAGCCTGGCGATCTCTTCCTCGCCCTCTTCGATTTGGAGTTGGACCTGGTCCGCTTCCCTGGTGCGTTCAAGACGTTTCTCGTGGACCTCTTCGGCCCTGCGTTTCTTCAGGTCCATCAGGCGGGTCTGGTTGTCCACGTCGATAAGGAGCGCGTCCCTGTCCCGGCGGAGTTGGCTTATCCGGGAGTTGGCCTCCTGCAGCGCGTGGAGCTTCTCAAGTGTCTCTCTCATGCCCATGCGTTTCCCCCGAAGGGGCCAACAAAAAAGGCCCGAACTCTTTCGAGGTCGGGCCCTGAGGGCAGGGGGCCGGTCGGCATCGAGCCGCCGTGCCTTGGGGCAGTGCAAGTGTTCGTTTCGCTCTCCATCCCGGTGCCGGCGACTCCCACAAAGCGAAAGGACCGTAGTTTAAGAGCTGCCGGGCAGGCTGTCAATGAAACCCTCCAGTTGCCTGCTGCGCACCGGGTGCTGGAGCTTGCGGACGGCCTTGGCTTCGATCTGGCGCACACGCTCGCGGGTGACGTTGAATATCCTGCCCACTTCCTCCAGGGTGTAGGTGTAGCCGTCTCCAAGGCCGTAGCGCAGCTTGATGATCTCGCGCTCGCGGTAGGTGAGCGTGTTCAGGACGCTGTCAATCTTGTCCTTGAGCATCTCCTGGGCGGCCATCGAGATGGGGCTGGGGGCCGTTTCGTCCTCGATGAAGTCGCCGAAGAAGCTGTCTTCGTTCTCGCCGATCGGCCGGTCCAGGCTGATGGGGCGCTTGGAGATTTTCAGGACGCGTCGCACCTCGCTGATGCTCAGGTCGGCTTCCTCGCCGATCTCTTCGAGCGTCGGTTCGCGGCCCTTCTGCTGGACGAGCCTCTTGACCACGTTGCGGATGTTGCTCATCGTCTCGATCATGTGGACCGGGATGCGGATGGTCCTGGCCTGGTCGGCGATGGCGCGCGTGATGGCCTGGCGGATCCACCACGTGGCGTAGGTGGAGAACTTGTAGCCGCGGCGGTACTCGTACTTGTCCACGGCGCGCATCAGGCCCGTGTTACCCTCCTGGATCAGGTCCAGGAAGCTCAGCCCGCGGTTGCGGTACTTCTTGGCGATGCTGACCACCAGACGCAGGTTGCCTCCGGACAGCTCCTGCTTGGCCAGTTCATACTGGTCGTGCACCAGGCGTGTGGCCACGACCCGCCGCCGCAGCAACCCGAAAGGACAGCAGATGCGGTCTTCCAGGTGCCTCATCTCGGCCTCCAACGCCCGTTTCTTCGCCTTGTTGCTGCTCCTTGGCCGCAGGCCTTCCAGCTCCCTGTGAATGTTCAGCATGCGCTCGTAGAGGTTGTTGACGATGTCCATGAGCGGCTTGATTCGTTTGATGCGCAGGTAGAACTCCTCCAGCAGCATCATGCACTTGCGCGAGCGCTTGTGCAGGAGCTGCATGGTCGCCACTTCCTCGTCGTGGTCCGTCCCGTTCTTGCGATAGGACTCCCAGTTCTCCCGGTTCCTGTCCAGCAGCTTGCGGATCGTTTCGAGGTTCTCAGGCACGCGCTCGGCCATGGCCCGCTTCTGGGTCTTGCCGAGGGCGCTGACGTTCAGCGTGCGGTCGAACGGCAGGTTTCCCTCGTCCACCTCCTGCAAGACTTCCACGCAGCGTTCGATGCACGGCGTGAACTGAAGCACCTTCTTGCGGAAGCTCTTCCGGCCGATCTCGATGCGCTTGGCCAGGGCTATCTCCTCCTCGCGCTTCAGCAGGGGGATCTGGCCCATCTGCGTAAGGTACATGCGCACGGGGTCGTCGATCTTCTCGGCCGTCGTCAGGGCGGCGGGTTCTTCCTCTTTGTCCTCTTCCTCTTCTTCCGCTTCTTCGCCCTTGAGGAAGATGTCTTCGCCTTCCTCTTCTTCCAGCTTCCTTTCGTCAACCAGCTCTATGCCCTTTTCATCCAGGGCAAGCAGGATCTCGTCGATGTATTCGGGGCTGACCACATCGTCGGAAAGGGAGTCGTTGAGTTCCTCGTACGTGAGGAAGCCCCGCTGCTTGCCCCGCTCGATCAGGTTCTTGATCTCGTCTTCGAGCGTCGTCTGTTCGAGTGTCTTCTCTTCTGCCATGGGGCGGCGGTTCTCCTGGGTCTATCGTCCTTGCGACGATTGCCTGTCCCTGTCCCTGAGTTCTTTCTCGCGTGCCTTCAGCGCCCTGTCGTCCAGCATTTCGACGGGCGCCGAGAGCTCGGCAGCGGCTGCGTCTCGTTTCGCCTTCAGATACTCGACGTAACCCTCGAATCGCTCCCGAGTGTTCTCGTCTGCGTCCGAGACCCGGGTCTCTCTGGACCTCTCCTCGGCCAGTGCGCGGGACGCGGCCGAGGCCAGCGCCGGTTCCGCAAGGGAGTTCAGCACGTCCCTCGTTTCCGCGCCGCTGCCCTGGTCGAGGTCACCCAAAAGCCTCTCCAGCACGGTCTTCTCCGGCCCGTCTCTCAGCATCTCGGTGTCCAGTCGGTCAACCGCCTCGGGGACGTAATCCGGGTGCGCGAGCAGTAGCCCCAGCACCTCCCCGGGCAGGCTGTCGTCCGCCGTCAGCCCCGTCCGTTCGGGCCTCCCGTCCGGCGCCGTGCTTGTCGCGCGCGCTCTGGCCGGGCCCGGCAGACGTTGCAGGTGCTGCCAGACCGAACCGGGGCTGACACGGAACTCGTCGGCGATCCATTGGACCACCATTTCCCTTTGGGCGGCATCGCGGAGGCCGGCTGCCAGTTCGACCATCTCGCGGAAGGCCGCCGTCTTCCCCTGAACGGTCCCTGTGTCGTGCCGGCCGCGCGCCAGTCCCATCCGGAACTCGAAGAAACCCAGGCTCTCCTCCAGTCGCTCGCGGAACTTCTCGCCGCCGTGCTGAAGGATATAATCGCAGGGATCAAGCCCGGCGGGCAGTTCGGCTACCCGGACCTCGAGTTCCTCGTTCAGCAGCACTTCCACGCTCCTGGCGGCGGACTTCTGCCCGGCCTCGTCCGCGTCGAAGACCAGAATCACGCGGCTGCACAGGCGCCGCAGCGTCCGCGCGTGTTGCTCCGTCAGCGCCGTGCCCAGGACGGCCAGCGTCTCGGTCACGCCGGCCTGGTGGGCCATGATGACGTCCGTGTAGCCCTCCAGCACGACCGCAGTATCGCCGGAGCGGACCGCCGGCTTCGCCCGATCCAGCCCGAAGAAGCAACTCCCTTTGCTGAAGAGCGGCGTGTCCGGACTGTTGAGGTACTTCGGCTCGTCGTCCGGGCTCAACGCCCGTGCGCCGAACCCGATGGGGCGGCCGGCCGTGTCGGCTATCGGGAAGATCAACCGGTTGCGGAACCTGTCGTAGTGTCCCGGCCCGCCGCTCTGGCGCGCCAGCACCAGGCCGGCGCGCTCCAAAAGGTCCGCGTTGTAGCCTCGTCCCGTGGCGCAGTTCAGAAAGTGATCCCATCCCTCGGGGGCGTAACCCAGGCGCCACAGCTCGACCGATTCCGCACTGATCTGTCGTCCCTTCAGGTACTCGCGCGCTCTGGTCCCGCCCCTGGCCTTCTCCAGGCACTTCTGGTAGAAGGTTGTTGCCAGTTCGTGCGCTTCACGCAGGCTTACGCGCTCGTCCTCGTCGGGAGCGCCGCGCCCCTCGTAAGACGTCACGTCGATCCCGGCCTCGGCGGCCAGCAGCCGCACCGCCTCGCCGAAACTGACCCCCTCCATCTTCTGGAGGAACGAGAATACGTTGCCGCCCTCCTTGCAGCCGAAACAGTGATAGAGCCCGTTCTCGGCGTCGATGGAGAACGAGGGCGTCTTCTCCTTGTGGAACGGGCAGAGCGCCCAGTAGTTCTTGCCGCGCTTCTTAAGCTGGCAATAGCGCGCCGCAAGACGCACGAAATCCACGCTTCGGGCGATCTGTTGGATCACGTGTTGCGGTAGGCGACCCGCCACAAACAACCCCCGGCGCGGCCCGAGGTTAGGGCGCGTTGTGGTCGAAAGACACAATATCCCTATTATAACAACCCGGACTTTCCATTATACCCCCTTGTCCCTCCCGTGGCAACCCCGAAATTTGGGCCTTATCCGCCTATCTCGCGCGTGCACGCCACGGTCCGCCCCGCCGGACCGCTGCGCTCCTTCGCCGCATACACGTCGCGCACAGCGCGACGCACGGCAGCCTCGTCCCGCCGCCTGACCTCTTCCCACAGGTTCTTCCCGCGCGCGGCGAACAGGCAGGGCAGCAGCACGCCCGCTGCCGTCAGCCGCAGCTTGTTGCAGCGCGCGCAGGGCGGGCCCGACGCACTGCGTACCAGCCCGAACGTGGCGTCCCCCAAGGCGGGCACCTGGTATACTTCCTCCACGCTGAGCGGGTCGCCCCCGACCGGCAACACCTCGCCGAACTCTTCGGTGATCCGGCGCATGACCTCGTCCGGCGGCACCGCCGCGCAGTCCTCTGCCCCGGCCGGCGGGCCGTAATACTCGATGAACCGGACGCGCACCCCCAAGCGTCCTCCCAGGCGGACGAAATCGCCGGGCTCCCGGTCGTTGCGTCCGGCCAGCATGACCGCGTTGATCTTAGCCGGCGGACACGTCTCGGCGGCGGCCGCGATCGCCTCGAGCACCTCCGGGTGCGCGGCCGGGTCCGCCCCCGTCAGCCGCGCGAACATCTCCGGGCGGAGGCTGTCCAGGCTCACGTTGACCCGGTCCAGCCCGGCCCGCTTCAGGGCAGGCAGCCGCCCCGCCAGGCCGATCCCGTTGGTCGTGAGGCCGATCTCCCGGACCCCGCGCACCGACCGGACGGCCGCCACGACCTCCTCCAGGTCGGCCCTCTGGAGCGGTTCCCCGCCCGTTATCCTGACCTTGCGGACGCCCTCGGCCGCGGCGCACGCGACGACGAAGCGCAGGTCGCCGACCGTCAGTTCGTCCTGCGCCACAGCCTGCCCGCCCGACCGGCAGTAAACGCAGGCGAGGTTGCACCGCGCCGTCACCGAGAGCCTCAGGTATTGTGGTCCGGTCGCGTTCATATCTCGAAGAACCGAAGCCTGTCGCCTTCGTTCACGCATTCCGTGCCGCGCGGCACGAGGAAGAAGCCGTCGGCGCCGCCCGGGCCGATGATGTCGGCGCTGCCGTGGTAGGGCACGCGCCGGATGACCGGGGCGCCGCCTCCCCGCTCGATGGCGCACGGCATCACGTTCATGCGCTCCGGGTTGTTCCGGAAGGTCTCGGCGGCGAGTCCCTCCTCGAAATGGGGCGGCAGGTCGAGCATCCCGCCCAGGGCGGCCAGCGCCGGCTCGACCAGCATCTTGAACAGCACGAAGCACGACTGCGGGTTGCCGGGCATCCCGAACACCAACGTGCCCTCCGTCCGGCCAAAGAAGGTCGGCTTGCCCGGCTTGATGGCGACCTTGTGGAAGACCGTCCGCACCCCCGCCTCTTCCAGCACACGTGGCACGAGGTCGTACGGGCCGACCGAGACGCCGCCGGTGATGACGAGCACGTCCGCCTCCAGGCCGCGTTGCACCAGGGCCGCCAGCCGCCCCTCCTTGTCCCCGGCGATGCCCAGGTACGCCAGCTCGCGGCAGAGCGGGTCCATCAGCGCCGAGAGCATCGGGCCGTTGGCGTTGAATATCTGTGCCCGTGCGGGTTCACCGCCCGGCTCGACCACCTCGCTGCCCGTGCAGAGCAAGGCGCCCGAGGGCCGGCGGAACACCCGGACCTCCGGATGCCCGGCCGCCGCCGCAGCGCCGACCCGAAGGGGGGTTAACACGGCCCCCGCCTCCAGCACCGTCTGTCCCCGCCGGACGTCCTCTCCCTCGGCGCAGATGTTGTCGCCTGAGAGCCGGTTGACACGCACCCGGCCGCCGTCCAGCCCCCCCGTGTGCTCGACCATGATGACGGTATCCGCCCCGGCCGGCACGGGGGAGCCGGTTGTGATCCCGGCGGCCTGGCCCGGCCCCACGATGAACTGCGGGAACCTCCCCGCCGGCACCTCCCCGACGACCTCAAGCTCGGCCGGCAGTCCGGCAAGGTCCTCGCTTCGGACGGCGTAGCCGTCCATCGCCGCCTTGTCGAAGGGCGGGCTGCTGATGCGCGCCCGGATCTCCTCGGCCAGGACGCGCCCGCCGGCCCGGGCGACCGGCAGGGCCTCCGTGCCGCAGCCGGCGGCCTCGGCCAGGACCAGTTCGCGCGCCCTCTCATACTCGATCATCGCGCTCCTCCTCCGGCTCCATCAGGTGCAGCGAGCTTGCCTTGAACGAGAAGTACACCCGCGCGCCGACGCGTATCTCCAACTCCTGGAGCGACTGCTGCGTGACCAGCGACGTGAGCCGCAGCCCGTCGAACTCAGCCTCGACGGCGAACGTCCTGCCGGTCTTCTCGACCGATACGACCAGCCCGGTGAGTTGGTTGCGGGCGCTGGTACGCACCGGTTCGGTCGAGATGAAGATGTTCTCCGGGCGGATGACGGCCCGCGCCGGCCCGTCGATGCGCGCCGTTGAGACGAGCTCGACCGGCCCGCAGGAGAACCGCGTCACGGAGCCGTCGGCCGCAGCCCGCCCGTCCAGGATGTTGCAGGCGCCCGTGAATCCGGCGACGAAGCCGTTCTGCGGCCGCTCGAAGACCTGCTCCGCCTTGCCGACCTGCACGAGCCGGCCGTCGCGCATCACGCCTATGCGCTCCCCGAGCTGCTGCGCCTCGGCCTGGTCGTGGGTGACGTGCACGACGGTCACGCCCGTCTCGCAGTGAACGCGGGCCAGTTCCGCCCGCAGGGCCTGCTGGATGGCGGGGTCGAGC
This sequence comes from uncultured Planctomycetales bacterium, assembly GCA_964577825.1. Taxonomy (GTDB): domain Bacteria; phylum Planctomycetota; class SZUA-567; order SZUA-567; family JAFGNG01; genus CAZOBJ01. The sequence continues at coordinate 4,133 of CAZOBJ010000043.1, read as the reverse complement.
GCGGCCAGGGGCTCGTCCATCAGGAGCAGCAGGGGCTCGACGGCGAGGGCCCGGGCCAGCGAAACGCGCTGCTTCTCGCCGCCGCTCAACTCGTCCGGCCGGCGGTGCAGCAGGCGCTCGATGTGCAGCATCCCCGCCAGGCGCTCCACCGTGCGATGCGCGTCCTCCCGGGCCGTTCCCCGTATGCGGAGCCCGTAGCCGATGTTCTCGCCGGCCGTCTGGTGGGGGAAGAGCATGTTGTCCTGGTAAACGAAGCCCACGTGCCGCCGTTCGGGCGGCAGGTCGGTCACGTCCCGGCCGTCCAGCACCACCCTGCCGCGGTCGGGCGCGTGGAAGCCGGCGACAAGTTCCAGCAGCAGGCTCTTGCCCGCCCCGCTCGGCCCGAGCAGCACGAAGTACTCGCCGGCCTCGACGCGCAGGTCTATCGCGTCCAGCGAGAACCCGCGCCACTGCTTGGCGATGTCTTGCAGTTCAAGCATTCTTCACGGCGCCCGCAGGCCCGGCCCGCCGGTGTGCCGCCAGGCGGATCAGGACAAAGATGAAAAGGCAGAGCAGCACCAGGAGCACCGCCACGGGCCGCGACTCGGACAGCCCGAAGCCGGTGAACCGGTCGTATATCAGCGTGCAGGCCACCCGCGGGTAGTAGGCCACGATGACGACCGCGCCGAACTCCGAGACCGCCCGCGCCCAGCACATCACCGCGCCTGACAGGATGGAGCCCGACGCCAGCGGCAGCGACACCCGCGCGAACGTCCCCCAGGCGCCCGCGCCCAGGCTGCGCGAGACGTTCTCCAGTCGCGGGCTGACCGCCTCGAAACCGGACCGCGCCCCGTTGACCACGAACGGCGCCGACAGGAAAAGCATGGCCGCCACCGTGCCGGGGAAGGCGTCCACGAACCGGATGCCCACCGCCTCGCCGGCGGCCCCCAGCAGCCCGTTGCCACCCAGCACTCCCAGCAGGGCTATGCCCGCCACAGTGTGCGGGACGACCACCGGCATGTCCACCAGCCCCTGCACGACGGCCTTGCCGGGGAAGTCCCGCCGCGCCAGCAAGTATCCCAGGGGGACGCCCGCCGCGAGCGCGACCGCCGTCGCCACGGCCGCCGCGCTGACCGAGAGCCAGAGCGCCGACCGCACCTCCTGCTCCGCCAGCGCCGCCCACAGGGAGACAGGCGTCTCCTTCGTCACCATGACGATCAGCGGCAGCGCCAGGAAGAGCAGCAGGAGCGCGCCGGCGGCGGCGAAAAGGGGCGAGAGCATCGTCTTGCGCATGTCGGCCTCCCTAGCGGGTTTCCTGGAGGACGCCCGCCGGCACGGCCTCTCGGCTGCTCGCCGCGGACAGCACAGTCGGCACCAGCGGCGCCTGGCCGCTGCGCTCCAGTATCTCCCTGCCGGCCTCGGAGACGACCAGTTCCGCGAACCGCTCCGCCAGTTCGCGGTTCGGGGCCTCGCGCGGCACGGTCAGCCCGTAGACTATCGGGCTTGCCCGGACGATAGCGGACCGATCCGGCAGGTCCGCGTACTGGCAGACGGCGACCCGGCCGTACTGCTTCGCCAGGTCCGGGCTGCTCAGGTTCACCTCGTCGGGCAACTCGACGTAGTGCAGGCCGTGCTGCTTGGCGACGCTGCGGTAGATGAACAGGTAGTCTATGGCGCCCGCCTCCAGCAGCGCCAGCAGGTCCGTTTCTTTGGGACGCATCGTGAGGCGCCCGCGGTACTCCGCCGCCTCGGGCACGCGTATCGCCGCGCCGTCATCGCCCTCTTCGAGCGCCACGTTCGAGTTCGCGAGGATGAGTTCCCGGAACAGGCCCTCCTTGCCCAGCGCCGCGTCGGCCAGGTACACGCAGTAAAGGCTGCGATAGCCGCACGGGTCGTGGTTGGGGTTGGACATGCCGACGCGCGCGTCCGTCCGGGCCAGCACCTCGGGCCAGTTGTCGGCCGTCATCTCGTCGTCGGCGTCCGTGCTGGCGATGATGACGGAGTTGCGGGCGAAGAGGACGTTCCAGTCGGCCCACGGCGGCTCCGGCTCGATCATGAGCTGGTCTATCAGGTGGTAGTCGGCGGAGCCGATCACGTCGGCGGGCCGGCCCAGCTCGGTGACCTGCCGGATGGCCGCCGCGCTGCCGTAAGATTCCCGCTGGACGTCCACGCCGGGATTCCTCTCCTCGAACAGCCCCTCCATCTCCTTGAACGGCACGGACAGGCTGCCCGCGTGGAAGACCTTCAGGACGGCCGTCTCCCTGTCGCCGCAGCCGGCCGCACACGCAATGAGCAGGACGCTAGCCGCCCAGGCGATCGGTCTCATCTCGCAACTCCTTCAGGAGCTTTTCCAACCGTGAGTCAAGCCGATGGAAGGTCTCGCACAGCGCACGCCCGAAATCGGTGACGCGGGCGCCGCCCCCCGCCCTGCCGCCGCGGCTCGTCTCCACCAGCTTCCGGCCGCACCTGCGCTCGCTGGCCCTCAGCATGGACCAGGCGTGGCGGTACGAGACGCCCATCCGGCGGGCAGCGCCCTGGATGGAGCCCTCCCGCTCGACGGCTTCCAGCAGGGCGGCGCGCCCTTTGCCGAAGACGTGCTCGCCCCCCTCCTCGACCCATATTTTCCCGCGCAGTTTCATCCGAAGCACCCCAACTGGCAGTGCACGATCTTGACCCCCTCCGCGTTGCAGGCGTCGCCCACCTGCCGGGGCGGGACGCCGAGCCGGCGCGCCAGGTCGAGCGCCCGGGCGCACGCGATGCGCCCGTCCTCGGCCTCCTCTCGGACAGCCTGCCGGACCTCACCTTCGTCGGTCATTCGGATCTCCTCCCTTCTTGCCCGCGCGCCGCCACGCGGGCCACCAGCACGTCGGCCATTTGGCGACACCGTTCTGAGCCGGGCTTCGCCACGCCCTCCCCCTCGACGAAGAACGCGAGGTCCGGCTCCAGGGCGGCCGCCAGCGAGTTCGTCTCGAAGATGACGGTCCCCGTCCCGGCCTGCTCGACGATGCGCAGGGCCAGGGGGAGCAGCTCGCCGGGCGGCCCGCTGAGCAGGTACGCCCGCCGGGCGCCGGCGGCGAGGTACCGGCCGGTGTCCTTGCCCGGGTGCAGGCGCGGGTCCTCCTCTTCGACCAGTTCGGGGATGCCGCGCGGCCGCGGCTGCACCTTGACCGCCGCCGCATCGGGCAGGGCGGCCAGCAGGCGCTCGATCAGGAGCGTCTTGCCGACCCCGCCGCCGGCTCCCGAAACCGTTATCACTCTGGCGGTCCTCACAGGTCCGCACCCCCCGGGGCGATGTGCGGAATCTGCACATCGCTTCCCAAGAAATCATACGCTCTCATGTCGGGCATTGCTCTCAGGATTGCTGCTCCACGAACTTGCGGTAGATCGCCTCAAGCGTCCGGACGTCCTCGAGCGCGTCCGATCCCGGCGAGCGGAACGGCGCGCCCTCGCGGACGCAATGGACGAAGTGCCGCATCTCTTCCTTGTACGACCACGTCCAGCCGCCGGCGGGGAACAGGCGCGACTCTGTCTTCTCGTCCCGATCTCCCCGGTACACTTCGACCGTGGCCGGCACGTTGCGCAGCAGCAGGGGCGGCGCCTCGGTGCGTATCCAGCCCTTGTCGAAGTAGAGCTGCGTGTGCTCTTCCCAGCCGTGGTAGGGGAGGCCGCCGGACTCGATGACGCAGCGCACGCCGGCCATGTTGAGGATCGTGACGCCCCTCATGCCGCCCTCGGCGTCGAGGTCCACGGCGACGACCTCGACCTCGCCGCCCGCGTCCAGGAGCCACCGCAGCAGGTTCACGTTGTGGGTGTACTGCTGGAGGTAGCCGACGTAACCTCTGCGCCGGTCCTCCGGGCACCAATCGGGCCAGATCTCGGGGCCTGGCGGGTAGGGCTCGTCGGTCCCGATCATGGGCGTGTCGAGGCCCGCGATCCAGTCGCCGCAGAAGCCGTGGTTGCGCACGTAGCGCAGCTCGCCCAACTCGCCCGATTCGCGGAACTCGTCCACGAGCCGCTTGACCAGCTCGTTGCCCCGGTCGTAGCGCTTCATGTAGGCGACCATGAGGCGGCCGCCGCCCTGGCGCTCGGCGTCGAGGATGCGCTCGGCCTGCTCGACGGTGACGGCCATGGGCTTCTCCATGAAGACGTCCTTG
>CAZOBJ010000042.1:0-25171 GCA_964577825.1 uncultured Planctomycetales bacterium | reverse complement strand
CGCCGCGCCAATGACGTGGTGTTCGCGGCCATGGATCTGTCGGACCGGTTCCTGGGCTTCTGTTATCTGAACCCCGGGTATGCCCGCGAATCGGTCGCGGAGATCGACCGGTGCGTTGTGCAGGGCGGCATGGCCGGGATCAAGCTCTACCACCAGTACCGCGTGTGCGACCCGGCGCTCGCGCCGGTCATGGCGCACGCGGCCGAGCTCGGCGTGCCCGTGCTCGTGCACGCGGGCAAGCTGCGTAACACCCGCGGCCGGTCTGCACAGCCGCGAATCAGCGACGCGGGCCACTTCGTGCGCGCTGCGCGGCAGTGGCCGGATACGATCCTCATCCAGGGCCATATCGGCGGCGGGGGCGACTGGGAGTGGAACCTGCGTGCGCTCGAAGCGTCTACGGACTGCCCGAACCTGTACATCGACACGTCGGGCTCGGTCGTGGACACGGGCATCGTGGACCGCACCGTCGCGGCCCTGGGCCCTGAGCGCGTCCTCTTCGCCACGGACGGCGGGTTCGAGACCGGCGTGGGCAAGGTGCTCGACGCGCACCTGTCGCCCGCCGAGCGCGCGCGCGTGTTCGCCGGGAACCTACAGCGGATCTTCAGCCGAAGGCGCATCCCTTGAACCAAGACGCACGCCTGTTCGACGTGAACGCCGCGCTCGGGCACTGGCCGTTCCGCCGGGTGCCCGACACCACGGCCGAGGCGCTGCGCGCGCGCCTCGCGGCCCGGGGCATCCGCCGGGCCGCGGTCGTCAACACGCAAGGGCTATTCTATAAGAACTGCCACGATGCGAACCTGGAGCTCGCGGACTGGATCGCGCCGCACCGGGACTTCTTCGTGGGCGTGGCCACGCTCAACCCCGGGTACGCGGCCTGGGACCGCGACCTGGACGCGTGCGCGGGGGCGCTCGGCCTGCGCGCGCTCCGGCTCGCGCCCCCGTACCACGACTACGCGCTCGCGGACCCGTGCGCGCGGGAGATCGCAGCCGCGGCCAGTGCGCTGGGGCTGCCCATGTTCCTGCCCCACCGGATCGTGGACGTGCGCCAGCGCCACTGGCTGGACATCGAACAGGCCCTGCAACGCGATGACGCGCTTCGCTTCCTGGAGGCCGTACCCGAAGCCCGGGTGATCGTGACCGGGGCCGGATGGCGCCTTCCGCTTGACGAGCGCGGCCGGCCGCGGTATCCGAACCTGTACCTGGAGTGCTCGCGCGCGCGTCTGACCGGACTGCACGCGGGCTTGATCGGCCAACTGCTCTTCGGCACGGGCGCACCGTTCAAGGAGGTGAGCCCCGCGCTCCTCAATTTGCAGACGACCGGCCTCGACCGCGCCGCGCAGCAGGCCATCGGCTGGTCGAACGCGGCGCGCCTCTTCGGCCTGGACAAGGAGACCTGACGTGGACGACCCGCTCTTGCCGGGCGTGGACCGCGCCCGACACGACGAGCCCGGGTACCGGGCGCTCTTGCACACGGACGGCGACTGGATCGCCGCGCTCATGAATGGCACGCCCGAGTCCTGGGCCCCGCCCCCGCGCTTCGAGAAGCACCCCTACACGGACGAGCTCTTCGTGCTCCTGCGCGGCCGGGCCAGGATGGTCGTGGCCGGGGACGGCTCCGCGCCCGGGACGGTGGTCCAGGCCGACCTGGAGCCGGGCATCCTGTACCTGGTGCGCCGGGGCGTGTGGCACGCCACGCCCATGAGCGAGGATGCGGCGTTCGTCATTATCGAGCGCGACCCCGCGGGCATCGAGGGGTTCACCGAACGGGTGCCTCTCTCGGACGAGCAGCGCCGCGCCGTGCGGATTTGACGGGCTCTGTGTTCCAGGTGGACCGATGTCCCTGGACGAGACGGATGGCCCAAGACCAAGTACTTCATTACGCGACCTCGCAACAAGCCTAGGAGACACCGATGCGCCGACGGATCGAAACCCTGACCCATGCCCTCGAACGCGTGGTCTCCGGCACGCGCATCAAAACCGACGCCGGGGCCCTGTACGCGCACGACCGATGGTTCACCTTTCCGGAGTTCCACAAGTCGGCGGCCCTGTACCGGCGCCGCCTGAAGGACGCGGGCCTGGACCGCGTGTCCCTGCGCCACCTGCCCGCGGACGGGCGCACGAAGTTCGGCGACTACACCATGCCCCTGGCCTGGGACGCGCAGGACGCCGCGCTCACGGTGGAGGAGCCCGGACGCGCGCCGCGGCGGATCGCCTCCTACCGCGAAGAGCCCCTGCACCTGTTCAACTACAGCGCGCCCACGCCCGAGGGCGGCGTGCGCGCCGAGCTGGTGGAGGCCAAGCGCCTCGCCGGCCTGCGGCGCATGAACCTCAAGGGCCGCATCGTGCTCCTGCACGACCGGGTCACGCGCGCGGTCGAGCACACCGTCGCCTCGCGCGGCGGCGTCGGGGTGGTCAGCGACTGGCGCGACTTCGGCGCGTTCGGGCACGAGGGCATCAAGTGGGAGAACTACGCCTTCTTCCCGGACAACCCGTTCGGCCTGTTCGGATTCTCCGTCTCGCAGGGCGAGGGCCGGCGCCTCTCGCGCGCCATCGCCCGCGCCCGCCGCGCGGGCCGCAGGGTCACCGCGCACGCGCTCGTGCGCACGCGCCTGTACCCGGACACCCACGACCTGGTGGTCGGCACGCTGCGCGGGGCCACCGACGAGGAGGTCATCGGGTTCGGGCATCTGTACGAGTACGGGGCCTGGGACAACGCGGCCGGGGCGGCCGTGCTCCTGGAGGTCGCCCGCGCGCTCAAGCGCCTCATCGCGGAAGGAGCGCTGCCCGCGCCGCGGCGCACGCTCAAGTTCGTCACCGGATTCGAGGTCTATGCCCTGGCCGCGTACCTGGACGCGCACCGCCGGCCCGAACGCCTGATCGCGGGCCTGAACGTGGACGGCGTGGGCGTGGACTACTGCGCGCTCAAGGCGCCGATCAGCCTGTTCCGCAATCCGGACGCCGCGCCCGCGTACACGGACTTCCTGGCCGCCCAGGTGCTGGAGACCGTGCTGCCCGCGAGCGTGCATCTGGACCCCACGTTCCGCGCCCGCTCCCAAGGCGGGCCGTTCGCGCTCGGGGAGTTCCTGCTCTCCTGGAAGGGCGTGCCTTTCGGCGGGTGCGACGGCCTGCCGGCCGACCCGTGCTTCAACGTGCCCTGGCCGGGGTTCGTCCAGTTCAACAAGCGCATCTGGCACAACTCGCTCGACAAGCCCGACGTGCTGGTGCCCGCGGTCTGCGCCCGGTTCGCGGTCGCGGCGGGCGCGTACCTGTACTGGATCGCGAGCGCGGGCTGGGACGAGGTCCAGGGCCTGGCGCGCGCGCACGCGACCTGGTCCGAGCAGGTTCTGCGTCAGGCGACCCTGCGCGGAGGCGACCGGGCCGCGGCCCTGGTGCAAGGGCGCAAGCGCGTGCCGCGCGCCGCGCAGCGGACCCTGGCCCAGGCGTGCGCGCAGCTGCGCTACGAGTGCAACATCGAGGCCGCCAAGGTGGACAGCCTCGCCCGCCTCGTGGACGCGGGGCACAAGCGGGACTTCGAGGTCCTGCGCCAACAGGTGCGTGGACGGTTCATGCTTCTGCAGAACACCGGCATGTACGAAATGCGCGCGCGCGCGCGCGACGCCTGCCGGGCCCACGGCGTCCGGGGCACGATCGACCGGTGCTACCAGGAGCCGTCCGCCACGGAAGTGCGCGCCATGGGGCTGGTGCCCCGGCGGCTCGTGCCCGGGCTGCTCACCCTCGAATCGCTGCCCGACGAGGCCCGGTACACCTGTCCCTGGGGCCCGGGCTACCAGGTGCTCGCCAACCGGATCATGTGGACGGACGGCAAGCGCAGCATCTGGGACATCCACCGCCGTCTGCGGCACGAGACCGGCGCGTCGGACATCCAGGACCTGGTGGACTCGTTCCTGTTCCTGGAGAAGTACGGGTACGTGGCCATCGACCGCCGCCGCGTGCCTACGGTGACCAAGGACCGCATCGTGCGCGTATTGGAGCGGCTGGGCGTTCGCCGCGGCGACACGGTGCTCGTGCACAGTTCGCTCAGCGCCCTGGGATATGTGCGCGGCGGCCCGGACACCGTGATCCGCGCCCTGCGGGCCGCCGTGGGCCGGCGCGGCACCTTGGCCCTGCCCACCTTCGCGTACAGCGCGCCGCACCGGTTCGCGCCCTGGGACAAGGACACGAGTCCGGCCCAGACCGGGATCATCCCCGAGTTCTTCCGCCTGCGCGGGGACACGCTGCGAAGCGAACACCCCACGCACAGCGTCAGCGCCCTGGGCCCGGCCGCCCGGCGCATCGTGGCCGACCACGAGGGGCTGGCCCCGTTCAGCGAACAGGGCCCCTTCGGCAAGCTCCTGGACCTGGACGCCAAGCTCATCTTTCTGGGCTGTTCCCTGGGCACGAACAGCAGCCTGCACGCCATGGAGGACTGGCTGGGGATGTCCTACCTCGCGCCCGAGGTCGCGCAGGTGCGCCGGACGGACGGGTCGACCGAGCGGCGGGTCATCCCCGACCTGCCGGTCGGGCACCGCGGCTTCTACCGCGACACCGAGGACCGCCCCTCCAAGATCACCCGCAAACTGCGCGAGCGCGGCCTGCTTCGCGAGCGGCGCCTGGGCGCGGGCCGCGTGGTCGCGATGGACCTGCGCAGGCTCAAACAGGTCTGCTTCGAGCTCTTGCCCGACCAGCCGGACCTGCTCTTGTGCGACCGCGAGGAGTGTCGGTTCTGCGCGCAACATCGCAAGACCGCGCGCGCGATCAAGGCCTGACGCGCGTGGCGCAACCCTGTGTCCCGCTATGTGAGAGGACCCGAAGATGAATGCACTGGAACGTATGAACGTGGGCGTGGTGGGCGTGGGCCGCGGCATGTGCCTGCGGCAAGGGCTCGAACACGGGGGCGTGTTGCAGGTGCGCGCGGCCTGCGACCTGCGTCAAGAGCAGCTCGACGCGGTGAAGGAAAAGTACGGCATTACCGCGCTCTACACCGATTACGAGGCCATGCTCGACAAGGAGGACCTCGACGTCGTGGTCGTGGCCACGCCCATGCCCCTGCACGTGCCGCAGTCCGTGGCCGCGCTCGACCGGGATATCCATGTCATCAGCGAGGTCACCGCCGCCATCTCGCTCGAGCAGTGCCGCGAGCTCGTGGACGCGTGCAAGCGGTCGCGGGCCACGTACCTTTTCTCGGAGAACGCGCACTACGTGAAGGAGAACCGGCTCGTCACCGAGCTCGTACGCCACGGGCTCTTCGGCACGCCGTACTACGGCGAGGGCGAGTACCTGCACGCGCTCCACGATCAGGCCAAGCGCAAGGAGTGGCGCCGCAAGTGGACCTTCGGCGTGCGCGGGGTGACCTACGGCACGCACGAGCTCGGCCCGTTCCTCGCCTGGATGCAGGGCGAGCGCGTGACCCGGGTCGCCTACGCGGGAAGCGGCCGATGGTTCCGCGACGCCGAGGGCGTGCTCTACGAGAACGACGCGAGCAACCTGATGCTCTGCGAGATGACCCACGGCGGGCTGTGCAAGGTGCGCATGGACACGCAGAGCCCGCGGCCCGCGTCCACGGTCAACTTCGCGCTCCAGGGCACGGAGGGCTGCTACGAGTCCGCGCGCTGGAAAGGCGGCACGCACCGGGTGTGGCTCGCCAGCCGCGCCCAGGACGCCGAGACCTGGACCAACCTCGCCGACCTCGAAGACGAGTTCCTGCCGCCCATCTACCACAGCGACACCGCGCACGAGCTCTACCGCACGAACCCGCACCGGGGAAGCGACTTCTTCACCGGCGCGGCCCTGGCCGAGATGCTCGTGGGAAAGCGTCCCATCACTCTGGGCGTGCATGAGGCCATGGACATGACCCTGCCCGGGCTCATGAGCCAGGTCTCCGCCGCGGAGGACGGCCGGTGGGTGGAGGTCCCGGACTCGCGCGCCTGGTAGGCGGCGCGTGCCACGGGGACCGAGAATCCTCGTCCAGGCCTTGGGCCTGTCAGTTTCTTTCCGCACACGGCGCTTGACAGCCGCCCGCATCTCCTGTAGTATCCGCGCGTACACTTAATTATACGAGGGGCGAATGGACGCTCGCAAGGTGACCCAGGTCTTCCGCGCGCTGAGCGTGGATACGCGCGTGCGCATCGTGCAGCTCCTCAAGGAGCGCGCGCTGTGCGTGAACGCCCTCGCCGCGCGGCTCGGGGTCACGCCGGCGGCCGTGAGCCAACATCTGCGCGTGCTGCGCGACGCGGACCTCGTGACCCCGGACAAGCGCGGGTACTACGTGCACTACCGGATCAACGAAAAGACCCTGGCCGCATGGAAGGAGCTGGCGGACAAGCTGCTCACTGTGAAGGCGGAATAGGAGATCCCGTTCGACGGACTGTAGGCGGCCCGTCGAGGCCAGACAAAGGAGAAGCCTGATGTGCGACGCGAACCAGGGATGCCGCAATCCACAGGAGCTCAAGGGCAGGCCCGAGGACTGCAGCCCCGAGCAGATCCGCAAGTGCCACGGCGAGGGCGGCCGTCACCCCTGCACCGGTGCGGGGTGCGAGCATCCGGAGAAACTCAAGGGCAAGCCGGGCGAGTGCTCGCCGGAACAGATTCGCGAGTGCCACGGCGACGTAAAGGCGCATCCTTGCATGTGAGCCCGACGGGCCCGGGTGGCGTGTGTAGCGGATCGGTCTCGGATTCATAGGGGGACGCCGTGCCGCAGTCGGAGACCGTGCAGAGGTTGCCGGACTACTATGCGTGCGTGGCGCGCGACGTACTGCGGATGTGCGCCCCGCGCGAGGGGCTGTGGGTAGACCTGGGTTGCGGCGCGGGGCCGGTCGCCTTCGCCCTGGCGCGCACGTCCGCGAGCACGCTGATGCTCGTGGACCCGAACCGGGAGGCCTTGGCACGAGCCTTGACCAAGGCGGCCGACCTCGGCCTGGGCCGCCGCATCGCGGCCGTGCAAGGTCGCGCCGAGGCCCTGCCGCTCGCCGAGGGTTCGGTGGACCTGGTGGTCAGCCGCGGCTCGATCTTCTTCTGGGACGACCGCCCGGCGGGCGTGCGCCAGGTACGCCGTGTGCTGCGGCCTGGCGGCAAGGCCATGCTCGGCGGAGGCCTGGGCCGGACCTATCCGCAATGGGCGCGCCGGGCGTTCATACGCCGCCGCCGCGAGGCCGTGCGAAGACGGGGCCCGCAGGCGGTGCGCGCGTTCCAGGAGGTGCGCAGCCAAGATGCCTTCCGGCGCTGGGCCGAGGCGGCGGGCCTCACCGACTTCGATGTCGTGGGCGAGGCCGCGCTCTCCGAACACGACCCGGACACCGGGCTGGGCCTGTGGCTCATCTTCGAAAAGGAGTAAGGCACCGATGACGAACGTGATCGAAGTCCACGGCCTGACCAAACGCTACGGGCAGGTGCTGGCCGTGGACGGGGTGGACTTCGCGGTGCGCGAGGGCGAGGTGTTCGGGTTCCTGGGCCCCAACGGCGCGGGCAAGACGACCACGGTGCGCCTGCTCACCGGCGTCCTGGCGCCCACCGCGGGCACCGCGCGCATCCAGGACCACGACATCCGCACCGAGCCCCTGCTCTCGCGCGCGCACCTAGGCATCGTGCCCGAGGAAGCGAACGTGTACGTGGACCTGAGCGTGTGGCAGAACGTCATGCTCATGGCGCAGCTGCACGGCGTCCCGCGCCGCCAACGCGTGCAGGAGGGCGACCGGCTGCTCGACGCCCTGGGCCTGGCCGACCGCAAGCGGCACAAGGCCAGGACGCTGTCCAAGGGGTTGCGCCAGCGCCTGATGCTGTGCGCGGCGCTCGTGACAAACCCGCAGATCCTGTTCCTGGACGAGCCGACCAGCGGCCTGGACGTGCACAGCGCGCGGCTCATCCGCGAGATCGTGCGCGAGCGCAACCGCGCGGGTCTGACCGTGTTCCTGACCACGCACAACATGGACGAGGCCGACGCCATGTGCTCGCGCGTGGCCATCATCAACCAGGGGCGCATCGCGGCCATCGACACCCCGGACGGCCTGCGCGGGGTGATCCGCTCGCGCCAGTACACCGAGGTCGGCTTCGAAGGGAGCCCGCCCGCCACCGACGACCTGGCCTCCCTGCCGGGCGTCGTGCAGGTCGCCGAGCACGACGGGGGTGCGCGGCTGTACACCGAGGCACCCGGACGCGTGGCCGTGGAGATCGTGGGCCGCGCACAGGCGAGCGGCTGGCAGGTCGTGCACCTGTGCACCTGCAAACCGAGCCTGGAGGAGGTCTTCGTGCATCTGACCGCGGACAAGCCTCAGGAGGCCTGACAATGACCGCGCATACCGAGACCGCGCACACCTGGTCGCGCCAGCTGGGCGGCGCGCTGGTCATCGTGAAGAAGAATGCCCTGCTCTACTACCTGCGCCCGCCGGTGCTCATCTTCGGGGTGCTGTTTCCGGTCTTCTTTTTCCTCGCGTTCAAGATGGGCCGGCCCGTGCCCGCCGAGAGCATCGTGCCCGGCATGGTGGCCATGGCGCTGTGGTTCACCGCCAGCGCCGTGGGCCCGCTGGTGACCCCGTGGGAGCGGCGCGCGCGCACGTACGAGCGCCTCATCGCCACGCCGGTGTCCCTGCGCGCGATCATAGGCGGCGATGTCGTGAGCGGGCTCATCTTCGGCGGGTGCCTGTCCATCGTGCCCGTGCTCCTCGGGCTCCTGCTCACGGACGCCACGATCGTGCGGCCGGGGCTCCTGGCCGCGGGGATCGTGCTCGGGGCGCTCAGCTTCGCGACCCTGGGCGTACTCCTGGCCGCCCCGCCCGCGAGCAGCCCGTCGAACATCATGCTGCTCTCGAACCTGGTGCGCCTGCCGCTCTTGTTCGTGAGCGGGATCTTCGTGCCCATCGCGCAGATGCCCGGGTGGGCGCGCTGGGTCGCGCCGATCAGCCCGCTCTCGTACGCCGGGGGCTTGATCCGCGGGGGGTTCGGCCAGGCGGGCTACTTTGCGCCGTGGCTCTCGGTGCTCATGCTCGTGGTGTTCACCGCGGTCTTCTTCCTCGCCGCGTGCCGGTTCCATCGCCGCTGGCGCGCCAGGGGGCTGTGAGGCGAGCGCCCGCTTGTGGATGGGCGGGACGGGGCCCTCATGCCTCGCGGCGCACGGGATTGGTGAGCCGGCCGATGCCGTCCACCTCGACGGTCACCGTGTCTCCGTCGCGCAGGAACACCTGCGGCGTACGCGCAAAGCCCACGCCCCCGGGCGTGCCGGTCATGAGCACGCTGCCCGGGACCAGGGTCATGCACCGGGACACGTAGCTCACGAGCTGCCGGCACGAGAAGACCATGTCCGCGGTGTCCGAGTCCTGCATGCGCTCGCCGTTGAGGTCTGTGCGCACGCGGACTTGCTCCGGATCGAGCTCGGTCTCGATCCACGGGCCCAGGGGCGCGAAGGTGTCGAAGCTCTTGGCCCGGGCCCACTGCTGGTCCAGGCGCATCTGGCAGTCGCGCGCGGACACGTCGTTGCCGCAGGTGTACCCGAGCACGTAGTCGTCGGCCTCGTCCTCGGGCACGTTCTTGGCCCGGCGGCCGATCACCACCACGAGCTCGGCCTCGTAGTCCACCTCGTCCGGGGCCATGTTGGGCAGGACGATGGGCTCGCCGGGACCGATCACCGCGTTCACGCCCTTGAGGAACAGGACGGGCGCCTCGGGGATGGGCCTGCCGCCCTCCGCGGCGTGGCGGCGGTAATTGAGCCCCACGGCCACGATCTGCCGGGGGCTCATCGGCGCCAAGAGGCGCGTCTGTGACATCGGGACCGTGCGGCCCGCGGGCCGCCACGCGCCGAACAGGTCCCCGTCCACCAGGTCGCAGATCTCGCCGTCGAGCACCGCGTAGCGCGGCTCGCCCTCAAACTCGATGCGTCCGATTCGCACGATCCGCTCTCCTTCTCCCTTACAGCCGGTTTCGCGCGGCCATTGTGCACACGGTTTGCTAGGGGGCAAGCGGTTTCCGCGCGATGCCGCTAACCATGGAGAATCGGTGGCGACTCGCGCGATACGGAGTACAGTGCTTGGAGGAGGCCGGTCCCATGACTCAGGCCCGCGTGCGCCGCACCGTGGAGGCCACGCACAAGACCGCGGCGGTCCTGGTGCCTGCGCAGCGCGTGTGGGGGCCGATCCAGGCGATCCGCACCCGGCACGACCGCCAGGTCCGGCGGTGGATGCCCCACATCACGCTCCTGTACCCCTTTGTGACGCCTACGGAGCTCGCCCGCGCAGCCGAGCGCCTGGCCCTCGTGTGCAGCCGGACCGCGCCCTTTGAGGTGGCGCTGCGGGACTTCGGCCTGTTCGAGCATCGCAGCGGACGCTGTACCCTGTGGCTCGATCCCGTGCCCCGCGAGCCGGTCGTGGCGCTCCAGCGCGCCCTGCGCGAAGCCCTGCCCGAGTGCGCGCACGACGGGCGGATGAGCGACGAGTTCCGCCCGCACCTGAGCGTGGGCCAGGCCCGGGGCCGAGCGGAGGCCGCGGACCTGCGACGCGTCTTGCGCGCGCATTGGCAGCCGATACGCTTCACTGTGGATGCGGTCAGCCTGTTGTGGCGCGAGGACCCGCCGGACGACGTGTTCCGCGTGGATCGGCGGGTGCGCCTGGGGCCCCCGAGTAAAGCCGCGCCCACCCGCTCGGCCGGGCCTTAGGTCGACTGCGCCTTCTCGGCCGCCTCGGGCGCTGCCGGTCCCTCGTGATAGCGATAGCCGACCGGATGGCTGCGCCAGCGGGCGTCGGCCTTCCACCCGAGGTGATCGAAGGGGTCGGCGGTCTTCGCGAGGTGGTCGTGGAGCAGCCGTCGGTGCGCCTCGAGCGCCTCGGCATGGGCCGGATCGGCCGCGAGCGTACGGGTCTCGCCCGGGTCGGCCCGCAGGTCGTAGAGCTCCTCGCCGTCGGCCTCCCGGTAGCGGATGTACTTGTACCGATCCGTGCGCACCATGCGGCCCGGGCTCGCGGTATGGCCCCACTCGGTGTGCCATTCCGCCGCCACATAGGGATGGGGCGTACCCTGTTGGCGGCCTGCGAGCCACGGCGCAAGGCTTCGGCCCCACAGCCCGGGCGGCGGGTCGATACCGGCCGCCTCGCACAGTGTGGGCAGAAGATCGAGGTGCGAGACCAGGGGCTGCGCACATGCGCGCCCCCGTCCGGACACGCCCGGGCCCGCGAAGATAAGGGGCACGCGCGTCGTCTCCTCGTACAGGCTCACTTGCTTGGTCACCATGCCGTGGGCGGCCATGCCGTCGCCGTGGTCGCCTACGAACACGACCAGCGTGCGGTCCGCGTCCGAGCGCTCTGCAAGCGCGTCGAGCACCCGGCCCGCGCACCGGTCCATGCGTTCGGTGTAGTGATTGTACGCAGCCACGTAGTGGCGGAAGTTCTCCGGGGTCCAGCCCGCGGTCTGGGACTGGCGGATGTGCGTGCAGCAGATGTACTGCACGGGCAGGGGCCGCGCGGCCAGGTCCGCGGTCTCGAAGTTGTCCGGCAGCGGGGGCAGCGGCCCGGGCACGGGCTCGTTCGCGTGCGGGCCCTTGTGCGCGCCCACCCACTTGCAGATGTTGTGCGGATTGCGAAAGTCCGCGACCAGGCAGAACGGCCCCGCGCCGTGGGTGTGCAGCATGTCCTCGGCTCGGGCGAGCGCGGCCGCATCGCGCCGCGTATCGTAGTCCACGAGCCACGGGCCCTCGGCGGGCACGTCGCGCTCCTCCTCGGAGGGCGCGACCTCGAATCCGCGCAGCGTGCCCGCGTCATGGGTCTTGCCCACGTGCACGGCCCGGTACCCGGCTTGGGTCAAGAGCTCACCGAGTCCGGGCAGGGACCAGGGCACGGGCGGGGGCTCGGCGTTGGAGAGCACCCCGGTCTGATGCGGAAACCGCCCGGTCCACAGCGCCGCGCGCGCGGGCTGACACAGGGGGCAGGTCGTGTACGCGCGCTCGAACCGCACGCCCCGGCCCGCGAGGGCGTCCAGGTGGGGCGTGCGCGCGCACGCGTTGCCGTACGCGCCCAGGGCGCCCCAAGAAAGCTGGTCGGAGAGGATCAACACCAGGTTCGGCCGGTCGGGCATGCGTCCTCTCTTTCGGTGCCGTCTCTCACCGGGCGGGCGCGAAGCGGCGTCGCTCCGCAGGGCCGCGTCAGCGGAAGGCTTCGGCCGGACCCCACGGGGCCAGGCCCACGGTGATGTAGCTACTGATGGCGGTGTCGCCCTGCTCGTACGCGAACCGCCACATGCGCCGGCACAGGCCGCGCTTCACCTCGGCATAGGCCGGGTCGGCCGCGCGATTGACCAGTTCGTCGGGATCCTCGGCCAGGTCGTAAAGCTCGTCGTCGTCGAACCCGTTGAACACGTACTTGTGCGCGCGCGTCATGACCGACCGCTGGGTGTAGTAGAGCTCCACCCCGTTGCACTGGGTGTGGATCTCGTCGCGCCAGGCGGGCGGCGTCTCGCCGCGCAGCAGGGGCGCGAGGCTTGCGCCCGTGAACGCGCGCTGGGCCCGCACGCCCGCAAGCTCCAGAAACGTAGGCGCCCAGTCGGCCAAGCTCACGAACGCGTCTTCGCGGCGGTCCGCGGGCCCCGCGCCCGCAGGCCAGCGCACCACGGCGGGCACGTGGTACGCGCCGCGGAAGCAGGGGATTCCCTTGCAGAACAGGCCGTGGTCACCGCAGTAGTCGCCGTGGTCGGAGCAGTAGAGGACCAGGGTGTTCTCGGCCTGGCCCAGCGCATCCAGCCGGTCCAGCAGCCGGCCGAACAGGTCGTCAAGGTACGAGCAGTACGCCCAGAAGTGGCGCACGCCTTCGCGCACCTCCCGCTCGGAGAGCTGGCCCCAGATCTGCTCGCGCATGCGGCGGTAGATGCGCGGCTTGTCCGCCATCTCGTCCGCGTAGCTCGCGGGCAGGGGCACGTCCTCGGGACGGTACAGGTCGATGAACCGCTGCGGCACGCGGTACGGGTCGTGCGGGCCCGATGTGCCCACGTACACGCACCAGGGGTCGGCGCCCTTGGCCACGTCGTCGAGCGCCTCCAGGCCGTGGACCACCGGCTCCTCGGTCTCGCGGTGGTACGGGCGCTCGCCATAGAGCCGGTAGGCTGGGTACCCGGGCCGGACGATCTCGCCCTCCTCGCGCTCGCCGCCCTGCGCGCCCTCCGCCGTGCCGTCGCGCAGGCTTTGGGCGAGCTTGCGGTACCCGTCCCAGGCCGCTTCCGGCGCCGGTGCGCGCGGGCCGGCGTGCACGAACCGCTCGGTCCATCCGCGCTCGGCCGGGCCTTCGTCCGCGGACACGTGCCACTTGCCCGAGTAATGGAGCGCGTATCCGGCCTGCGCCAGGTCCTCGCTCCACAGCCGCACCCCGGGCCGGGGCCCACGGCTGAGGGCCTGGGCGTTGGCCACGTTGTTCCAGACCCCGTGACGGCTGGGGTACAGCCCGCTCATGAACGTGGCCCGGGCCGGGCAGCAGTGCGGGGACGGGCAAAATGCGTTCGTGAACGCCACGCCCTCGCGCACCAGGCGGTCCAGGTTCGACGTCTTGGCCCCGTGCTCCGGGAGCACGGTGTCCCCGCGCTGGTGGTCGGTCATGAAGATGAGGATGTTCGGCCGGTCCATGACGCCCTCCTTTCGATGACCCGCGCGGTGCGGCGAGACCTCTTGCAACTCCGCGCGCAACGCGCGAGCGGTCCCTTATAGGAGCGGCGCGGCGGTCCTGTCAACGCACAGCCCGGCGAGCACGCGGGCACGTGGCATCCAGACAAAACGGGCGCCGGAAACCGGCGCCCGACGTGTACCGCGTATCATGGAACGCACCGGCGAATCACTCGGCCTCGCCGGCTGGAGCTTCCTGCCCTTCCGTGGCCTTGGTCAAGCCGCGTCCCTGGCCGGCCAGGAACTCGCGCCACTGCTCCATCACGGCCTTGCGGCTCGACTCGATCATCTGGTAGTGATACCCGAAGCTCTGCCCGAACGCATTGCGCAGCGCGATCATCGCGCGATAGCGCACGGACTCGCTGGGGTCGTTGAGAAGCGGCACGAGCTCGGCCACCGTCTGTGGGCTGCCCGCTTCGCTCACCGCCACGATGGCGAGCTCCCGGTTCTCGATCTCTTCGCCCCTGTCCAGGGCCACGGGCAGGGCGGCCCGCGCGCCGGGCTCGCCCGCGGCGACCAGGGCCTGTTTGGCGGCCCGCGCCTCGGCGAGGTCGTACCCGGTCAGGTCAACGACAAGATCGGAAAGGCGTCCCTGCGGCGCGGCGGCCACCTCGGGCGCTCCTTCTGGTGCAGCGGCCTCTTGTTCGGGCTCCGCGGCCTGCGGGGCGGGGCCCTGCTGCTGCGGTGCACATCCGGCAGTCGCGAGCGTCACGGCGACGGCCCCGGCAATCAACCAGCCTCCTACGCTGACGAGCCAATGACGCAGGCCGGTAAGCGAACGGCAACGTTGCATGCGATGCTCCTCCGAGTCGCCCGCGCTCCGCGCGCCGCCCACCGACCGCGGCGCGGGCCCATGCCAAGTCAACGAACCCGAATTTTACCCTTGACCAAGGTTTGCGCGCAAGCGATTTCTCAGCGTGCCCTCATGGACCCGGCCCAGCGAAACCGGTGGACGCGCCGGCGCGCGCGCGGTAGGATGCAGGCGGACGAGGCGCCTGCTTCGTTTGGCAAGCACGGGGGCCCGCAGGCGCGACACGGAGACGAGCGCCATGACCGACCGACCCGACTTGCCAGAGGCCGTGGGCGACCGGCTGCGGGCCCTTGCCCTGCGCCTCGTGGATCAACAGGCCGCCCGCGTGCTCATCCCGCCGCAGGAGGCGAGCCCGGGACACTGGTTCGGCGGCGGGAACCTGATTCAGCACGGCAGCGACTTCGTGCTCGTGGGCCGGTACCGCAACGCCGGGGACTCGCGCACCGGGCTCGCGGCGGGCGCGCGCGGCCTGGAGCTCGCGATTCTCGCAGCGGAGCGGTTCACCGGGCCGTATGACAAGATCGCGAGCTTCGCCAAGCAGGATCTCGCCACGGACCTGGGCCGGGTGCTGAGCATCGAGGGCGCACACCTGCACCCCGCGGACCGCGGCCTGGAGCTGTTCGTGTCCTCGGAAAAGGACCGGCCCTACCCCGAGCCCGTACGCGAGTTCCAGAAGCCGGACACCGGGGTGTGGTCGATCGACGTGCTCCGAGCGCAGAGCCTCGACGGCTTGCCCAAGACCGAGGCGCGCACCGCGCTCGCGTCTGATGCGCCCGCATCCCTGCACCTCAAAGACCCTGTGTTCGTGGGCCTTGCGGACGGGAAGGAGGCGCTGTTGTACTGTTCGCAGCCGTACACCTGGGCGAGCTCGAACACCGGCCTCGCGCTGCGCGAGGGCCCGGCCGATCCGTGGCGCGGCACCGACGAGACCGTGCTGGGCCGCGGGCCCGCGTGGGACGTGGCCGTGACCCGGATCACCGACCGGCTGCGCCTGCCTCGCGTGGGCGTGCTGCGGGACCTACCGGAGGTGTGCCTGTACTTCTACGACGGGGCCGAGTGTGTGCGCGCCCAGGAACAGAACCCCCGCGCCAAGCGCCGCGCCCGGGGGTACTCGTGCGAGGAGATCGGCGGGCTCGCCTGGGGCTATACGGAGGCGTTCCCGCGCATGGCGCGCCTGAGCATGGATGCGCCGCTCTTCGTCTCTCCGCACGGGACCGGGTGCAGCCGGTACGTGTCCACGCTCGCCACCGGCGAGGCGGTGTACGCCACCTGGCAGCAGAGCCAACCCGACGGCAGCCAGGCGCTCGTGGGCCATGCGCTCACCATGGAGGAGGTCGAGCGGCTGCTCGGCTGAGGCCGCGCGGCCGCGCGGTGCGGCGCGGAGCAGGAGGTTCGCGTCATGTCGCCTGAGAATGCGTACTGGCCGCGCGGATACGTGCACGTGTACACGGGCGAAGGCAAGGGCAAGACCACCGCGGCCCTGGGTCTGGCGTTGCGCGCCGCGGGTGCGGGCCTGCGAGTCTTTCTGGCCCAGTGGCTCAAGGCGGGCCCGAGCAGCGAGGTCGACGCGCTCGCGCGGTTCGCGGACCGGATCACGCTGCGCCAATACGGCACGGGCCGGTTCGTGCGCGGCACGCCCCGCCCCGAGGACGTGGCGGCCGCGCGCCAGGGGCTCCGAGAGGTACGCGCGGTGCTGCGCGCGGAGGCGTACCGGCTCGTGATCCTGGACGAGATCAACATGGCCGCGCACCTGGGTCTTCTGCGCGCTCGCGACCTCGTGGCCCTGGTGGAGGCCAAGCCGGACGGGATGGAGCTCGTGTTCACCGGCCGCAACGCGCCTGAGGCGCTCCTGGGCCGTGCGGACCTGGTGACCGACATGCGGTGCGTACGCCACTACTTCGACGCGGGCGTCCGCGCGCGGCGCGGCATCGAGCGGTAGTCCCGGTCGCGCTTACTCCTTCTCCCCTTGGCAGGGGGCTGGGGCGGGGGACGTCCACAACGCGCTCCGAAGGCAGCCGCTTCCCTCACCACTTCCCTCCCTCGGGGATAGACGGCGCAAGGCATCGTGCCGGAGGCACACGCGGTTTAGGCATGGACCGATTGCTCCGTTGGCTCAGGCCGTCCAGTGGCCCTGGGCCACGCGCGCGAGCGCGCGCTCATCCACGCGCACACCGAACCCGGGCCGAGCCGGGCGCACGGACAGCCGTCCCCCCAGACGCGGCAGCCGCGCCCCGCGCGCCGGGCTGCTGCGCAACAGCACCCGCGGGAACGAGGTCTCGTGATGGCGCTGAGGCCCGACCGCTGCCAGGAACTCCTCGGCGGCCGCGTCCAGCACCGCGGTCTCGCCCACGAGCGCGCCGAGCTGGCACGCGAGCCCCGCCTCGCGCGCGGCCCGGAGCATGGCCAGCGCCCCGCTGTAGCCCCCGCCCTTGGCCAGGCGCACATTGAAAAGGTCGCATGCGCCCGCCTGCACCAGGGCTCGCGCATGCGCACGCGTACACAGGCTCTCGTCGGCCATCACGGGCACGCCGCTCTCGCGGCGCACTCGGGCCAGACCGTGCAGGTCGGACGCGGCCACCGGCTGCTCGACGCTGGAGATCTCGGCCGCGCGCAGGGCTTCGGCACGCGCCAATGCGGTGGCGACGTCCCACGCGCCGTTCACGTCCACGCGCAGGTCCACGCGCGGACCGAGCGCGGCACGCACCGCGCGCACGCGCTCCACGTCGTCCGGGCCGCCGAGCTTGAGCTTGACCTCTCGATACCCGAGCCACCGGAACCCGCGCGCATATCGCACGGCCCGCGCGAGCGTGCCGCCCCCCACCGGGCCGGTGTACACGAAGCGCGACTGCCGCGCGTCCGCCTCGCGCATGGACGCGGGCACCGCCGCCCGCGCGGGGCGTCCCAGGACGCGGCCCACGGCGTCCACGCACGCGAGCTCCAGGCCCGCGTACCCCGCGGTGCGGCCCGCCTCGTCCGCGCGCGCATACACGGGCTCAAGGCGCGCAAGCAGGTCGTCGTACCGGTCCACGTCGATCTCGCGCACGGCGGGCCACCACAGGTTGGTGAGGTCCGTGCGCGCGGTGTGCAGGGTCTCGCCCGTGAGGTAGGTGCGCGGCACCGCCTCGCCCCACCCGGTCTGCCCCGTGTCCGTGGTCACGGCCAGGAGCAGGCTCGCGGCCTCGCGCCGGTCCGCGAGTGCGTGCACGTACGAGAAGCGAAAGGGGATGCGCACCTCCCACACCCGCAAGCCGACGAACCGCACCCCCATCGCGCGTCTCCGAACGTGAGTCGGTTTTGTGCCCGTCAGCCGGCCACCGCCTCGGGCCGTCGGCGATACAGGTCCCGGCGCGCGGGGTCCTCGACCGCTTCCTGCACGCGCGAGACGAGCAGCGCGTTCACCGGCGTGATCACCTCGTGCGCGCGGCCGGCCTGCACCACCGCGCCGTTGATGGCCTGCGCCTCGGTGCGGCCCCGCCCGCGGGCGAGGTCCGCGGCCATGCTGCTCGCGCCCTGAGCCTCGGCGCGCACGGCGCGGGCGAGAATCGGGCGCGCCACCCCGGCGGGCAGGCGCACGAGCCGCGCGAGGCGGCTGACCGGGTATCCGGGCAGGTCCACGGCTGCGATGTCCTGAGCGGCCATGACCCGCGCGCACTCGGCAAAGGCGCGCACCGCCAGCCCGCCCAGCACGCGGTGCGAGAGGAGCTCGCGCGTGCCCAGGCCCGTAAGGGCGTTGAGGGGGTTGAAGGCGACGTTGAGCATGAGCTTGCTCCACTTCACGGCCTTGCCCTCCGGCGCCGAGGCGACGGCCAGGCCCGTGTCCGCGAGCCAGGCGTGCGCCCGGGCCGTGGCCGCGCGGGCCGATGCGGTCCAGGGCCCGAGCGCCAGGCCGCCCCGGTCGTCGTGCAGGCGTACGCAGCCGGGCCCCTCCAGGGCCACGTACGCGCAGACCGCGCCCGCCACGATCGGCCGGTCGGCTAGGAGCCGGGCGACGATCTCTTCGTTTCTCACCCCGTTCTGCAGGCTCAGGATGGGGGTCTCCGGGCCCAAGACGGGCGCCAGGGTCTGGAGGGCCGCCTCAGTGTCGAATCCCTTCACGCACAGGAGCACGAGGTCCGGCGCCTCGGAGGCTGCGGCCGGTTCGGTCACGGCAACCAGTCCCTCGCGCACCGTGCGGCGCGTGCCGCCCATGTGCAGGCGCAGGCCCTGTTCGTTCACCGCGCGGGCATGGGCCTCGCGCGCGACCAGGGTGACCCGGTGGCCCGCCCAGGCCAACAGGCCGCCCACGAGGCTGCCCACCGCACCGGCGCCCAGGACCAGGATGTGACGCGGCGCGTCCGCACGCGTGCGCCGGGCCTGTGCGGGCGGCCAGGACGCCAGCGCCCGGGCCACCCGGTCCGGGGCCTCGAAGACCAGGCTGTGGGCCGCGCCCTCGCAGACCTCGACCCGCTTGTGCGGGCTGCCCGCCAGGGAGAAGAGCTTGTCCGTGGCCGCGTTGTCGATCACGCGGTCCTCGCCTGCGAGCAACAGCTGCGCCGGGGTGCGCAGACGGACCACGTGTTCTTCCAGGAACCGGCCCATCTTCAGGTTCTCGAGGCAAAACCGCGCGGTCACCGCGCGCACGCGCAAGGGGTCGGTGGCCACGAAGCTGAGCCGGTCCGCGCGGCGGGTGAACTCCTGGTCGCGGATCGGCAGGGGCACGTACGCGCCGCCCCGGCCCAGGAGCAGGCTCGCGGCCACGCGCGCCCTATGCGGCAAGGAGATGTCTCGGCGCGGATACAGCCCGGGCACGATGAGGGTCAGCGAGTCGAAGAGGAGCGGACGACGCACCGCGGCGTAGAGCGCGAGCTTTCCGCCCCACGAGAGCCCGGCCCCGTGCACCCGGGCGTGGCGCCTGCGCAGCTCGGCCACCAGGCCCTCGACCACGGCCAGGGCGTGCGCGTAGCTGTGCAGATCGCCGCGCGCGCCGTCGCTCGCGCCCCAGCCGGGCCGGTCGGACGCGTACAGGGCGAACCCTTCGGCCACCAGGGGCGAGCAGACCTCCTCGAACCAGGCGCCGTGGCTCTCGACCCCGTGCAGGAACAGGATCGCATCATGGACCGCATTCCGGGCTTCCGGAGTCCAGATCCGCGTAAACACGCAGCCCGCGTCCGGCAGGCGGAGGTTGCGCTCTTCTACATGCATGCGCCCAGGCCTCTGCTCACGAGGTCGACCGCGCCGACCCCATGGCCCCACCCCGCGGATCCATCCGCGGGCGGCGTATCCTAAGGAGCGGCCGGCAACTTGTCAACCGGCCGGCGCCGCATGTCCCTGGCCGCGCTATTGACAGCGGCGCGCGCTCTGCATAGGGTGTGCGGATTCGCGTGTCCCGTACGCGGCCGCCGGCGCGGCGGGATGGACAGGATCTGTGAGGTGGGAAAGGAGTCAAGGCATGGCGCATGTGATCTCGGACGAGTGCACGAGCTGCGGCTCTTGCGCGGACATCTGCCCGGTGGAGGCCATCTCCGAGGGCGAGGGCAAGTACGTCATCGATGCGGAGAAGTGCGTGGACTGCGGCGCGTGCGTGGACGAGTGCCCGGTCGGCGCGATCAGCCAGCCCGAGTGAGCGCTCGCGACGTACCCAACACAAGGCGCCCCGGCCCATCCCGGCCGGGGCGCGCGTCTTTTCGAACCTACCCATCCCCTACACGCAGTACATGGCCGCGCGGCCCGGGTAGCGCGCGGACTCGCCCAGGGCCTCCTCGATGCGCAAGAGCTGGTTGTACTTGCAAATCCGGTCCGTGCGGCACAGGCTGCCGGTCTTGATCTGCCCGGCGTTGGTGGCCACCACGATGTCGCTGATCGTGCTGTCCTCGGTCTCCCCGGACCGGTGGCTGACCACCGCGGTGTAGTGGGCGCGCTTGGCCATCTCAATGGCCGCCAGGGTCTCGGTGAGCGTGCCGATCTGGTTCACCTTGATGAGGATCGAGTTGGCCACGCCCTTGTCGATGCCCGCGGCCAGGCGGTTCGTGTTCGTGACGAACAGGTCGTCGCCCACGATCTGGACCCGGTCGCCGAGCTTGTCGGTGAGCGTCTTCCACCCGTCCCAGTCGTCCTCGGCCATGCCGTCCTCGATGCTGGCGATCGGGTACTTGGCGCAAAGCTCCACGTAGTAGTCGGCCATCTCGTCGGCCTTCAGCCGCCGGCCTTCGCCCACCAGATTGTACACCCCGTCCTCGAAGAACTCGCTCGAGGCCGGGTCCAGGGCGATGACCACGTCCTCGCCCGGCGAATACCCCGCGGCCTGGATCGCCTCCATGATGACCTGGAGGGCCTCCTCGTTGCTGCCCAGGTCCGGGGCGAATCCGCCCTCGTCGCCTACCGACGTGTTCAGGCCCCGACCCTTGAGCACGCCCTTGAGCGCGTGAAAGGTCTCCGCGGCCATGCGCAGGCCCTCCCGGAAGGAGGACGCGCCCACGGGCATGACCATGAACTCCTGCAGGTCCACGTTGTTGTCCGCGTGGGAGCCGCCGTTGACGATGTTGCACATGGGCACGGGCAGCGTGCGCGCCACGCACCCGCCGATGTACGCGTACAGGGGCAGCTCGCAGTACAGGGCCGCGGCCTTGGCCGTGGCCAGCGACACCCCCAGGATCGCGTTCGCGCCGAGCTTGCCCTTGTTCTCCGTGCCGTCGACCTCGATCATGGCCTGGTCCACGGCGACCTGGTCGCGCGCGTCCATGCCCAGGAGGGCCTCGGAGATGGTGTCGTTCACATTGGCCACCGCCTTGGTGACGCCTTTGCCCAGGTAGCGCTTCTTGTCGCCGTCGCGCAGTTCCGCGGCCTCGTGCTCGCCGGTGGACGCGCCGCTGGGCACGGCGGCGCGGCCGGCCAGGCCGCTGGCCAGCGCCACGTCCACCTCCACGGTGGGGTTGCCGCGCGAGTCCAGGATCTCGCGCGCCTGGATGTTCACGATTTCGGACATGTCCGTTCTCCTTGTTCGGGTCCGTGTGGGGATTCGTCCACGCGCCGCGCTTCGACTCGGCGCGGCTGGCGTATGGTACGGGATTTCATGGGTCCGTCAACGGGTTTGTGGGTGGAGACGCGGCGTCGGACGCTTCAGTGCGCCGCCAACTCGTGCGCCAATCGATGGCATCTCTCGTGGACTCCCTCGCCCATCTCCTCGGCCTCCACCTGCTCGAACGCCTCGCCCAAGGCGCGCTGGTCCTCTTGGGTTAGCACCCGATCGCCCATCGGATAGAGAACGTTGTTCTCCTTGTCGATGTGGCCGCGCAAGAGAAGGACATAGCCCATGAGGTTGTCGGCCACGGCTTGCGCCGCGTGGCGCTCGCCCTGCACGGCCTTCGGCAGAGCCTCCTCGACCGCGCGCACGTGTGCGCGGCCCTTCTGGTGCTCGGCGACCATTGCGCCGATGGGACCGCCTTCGCGCGGAATGCCGCGCTGCTCGAGTCGCACAAAGAGAAGATTCTCCTCCTTGGCGTGGTGACACTTGTCGGCGAAGTTGCGAATGAAGTCGATCATTTTCCCAATCCGTTCCGCATCGGCCTTGCCCGCATCGCGTATGGCGCGCGCCTCGCGCTCCACGGCTTGCAAGACGAGGAGGATGACATCGTGCTCGCGTTTGAGCGTCTCAGTGGGGGTCATGTCCTACTCCTCTGCATGCCGATGCCCTCAGGCGCCAACAACCGGATACTGCGCGCAAGCACGCAGGAGCCGCGCCGCAGGTGCAGTCGCTTACTCGCCCACGCCGTGCTTGGGCCCTGCCTGTATGGCCTGGTGCAGTCCATGCACGTAGATGACGTACTTGACGTAGGCGTCGACGTACTCGCGACCGGCCTCAACGCCCTCTTGCTTGTGTTTCTTGGCCTCCAAAACCTTCTGAAACCACTTTTGGGTCTGCTTCTCCAGCTCCTCCGAGAGCATATCCGTGACCGGGGTGAGGTCGCCGGTGTTCAGTGCCTTCTCAGCCGCCGCGATGTCGGGGGGCAGAGGTTGAGCGGGTTTCACACCGGTGTAGACCATGCTTTCCGCCGCCCGGTGCAGCCGCACCGCAGTTTCGATGAAGTATCTTTCGGCCAGATCCTTCGCCTCACCGCCCATCTTGTAGACCGCCGAGCACTCCTGGAACCTCTTGCGCAATTCCTCCGTCTGCTGCTCGCCCACCCAGATGGCAATGCTCTCGAATTCGCCGGTCCGGAGGGCGTCGCGTGCGGCTCCCGCCACCGGTCCGCTCATGGTGTCGCAGTGGGCGCGCGCCATGCGCGGAGCGGCCACCAGCAATCCCAGTGCGATCAGACCAGCCAGGATAGCTTTCATCCGTCTTGCCTTGCCGTCCATTGTTCGACCTCCTTCTTCCTGTTCTGCGTGCTCTTCGGCACGCGACCTGTTCGCGTCGCGGATGGCGCGCGCCCCGCCCTCCACGGCCTGTACGACGAGGAGGATGACATCGTGCTCGTGCTTCAGTGTCTCGGTAAGGGTCATATCCTACCCCTCTGCATGCTCGGGCGCTTCGGGCTCGCCCAGGTAGTAGTGTTCGCGCGGGCGCAGATGTTCGTCCAGTTCGTACACGAGCGGGATGCCGGTGGGGATCTCCAGCCCCGGGATCTCGTCGTCGGGGACCTCGTCGAGGTACTTCACCAGGGCGCGCAGGCTGTTGCCGTGCGCGGACACGAGCACGTACCGGCCCGCGCGCACGGCCGGGGCGATGGTGCCGTGCCAGTAGGGGAGCATGCGCTCCACCGTGTCCTTCAAGGACTCGGTGGCAGGCAGCTCCTCTGCGGGCACGTCCCGGTAGCGCGGGTCGCGACCCGGATGGCGCTCGTCGTCGTCGGTCAGCGCCGGCGGGCGCACCGCATAGCTGCGCCGCCACTCGTGGACCTGTTCCTGGCCGTGGCGTTCGGCGGTCTTGGCCTTGTTCAGACCCTGGAGCGCGCCGTAGTGGCGTTCGTTGAGCCGCCAGGAGCGCTCGACCGGCACCCACAACAGGTCCAGCTCGTCAAGCACGATCCACAGCGTACGGATGGCGCGCTTGAGCACGGACGTGAACGCCGCATCGAACGTGTACCCCTCTTCGCGAAGCAGGCGGCCGGCCTCGTGGGCCTCCTCGGTGCCGCGCTCGGACAGATCCACGTCCGTCCACCCGGTGAACCGGTTCGACCGGTTCCACTCGCTCTCGCCGTGTCGAAGCAATACGAGCTTGTGCATGTCGTCCCCTTAAGCGCAATCCGCTCAGGCCACGGTGACTTCCTCGTCCAGATACACGCCTTGCACGGCCTCGAAGAGCTTCACGCCTTCGTCCATGGGCCGCTGGAAGGCCTTGCGCCCGGTGATCATCCCGGCACCGCCGGCGCGCTTGTTGACCACGGCCGCGCGCACCACCTGGCGGAAGTCGTCGGCTCCGGACGCGCCGCCCGAGTTGATAAGCCCCATGCGGCCCATGTAGCAGTTGGCCACCTGGTACCGGGTGAGGTCGATGGGGTGGTCGCTCGTGAGCTTTTCGTAGACCGCATCCGCGGTGCGGCCGAACCCGATGGCCGTATACCCGCCGTTGCATGTGGGCTGCTTCTGCTTGATGAGGTCCGCCTCGATGGTCACGCCCAGGTGGTTGGCCTGGCCGGTCAGGTCCGCGGCGGTGTGGTAGTCGGTGCCCTCGTGTTTGAAGGCCGCATTGCGCAGGTAGCACCACAGCACCGTGGCCAGGCCCAGCTCGTGCGCGTGGGCGAACGCGTCGGAGACCTCCTCGATCTGCCGGGCCGACTCTTCGGACCCGAAGTACACGGTCGCGCCCACGGCCGCCGCGCCCAGGGTCCAGGCCTGGTCCACGGACGCGAACATGCGCTGGTCGTACCGGTTCGGATAGGTGAGCAGCTCGTTGTGGTTGAGCTTCACGATGAACGGGATCTTGTGCGCCCACCGGCGCGACACAGACCCGAGCACCCCGAGCGTGGAGGCCACCGCGTTGCACCCGCCCTCCACGGCCAGACGCACGATGTTCTCCGGGTCGAAATAGGCCGGGTTCGGCACGAACGAGGCCCCGGCCGAGTGCTCGATGCCCTGGTCGACCGGCAGCACGGACAGGTACCCCGTGCCTCCGAGCCGGCCCTGCGCGAACATCCAGGCCAGGTTGCCCAGGACTCGGTTGTTGCGGTCGGTAGCCGCGTAGATGCGGTCGATCGCGTCCGGACCGGGCAGGTGCAGCATGTCCTTCGCGATCGTGGTGCAGGTGTGGCCGAGCAGGTCGTCGGCCTCCTCGCCGAGCCACTGCGCAGTGCGTTTGGCCATGGTCTCGCCTCCCTCTTCAAGTGGTGCGTGCAATCGCGCCTCTTGCGCTCACTGCGCGTCTTCAGTGCAAACCCCGTGCCGCGCGGCCAGTGCCCGCGCCGGCCGGGGATTCCGTGTCTTCGGCATCTCCGCCCGGCAGCGTGCGCTCGGAAAGCCACGCGTCCACGACCCCGTGCATCTGCGCTGCGAACGCGGTCAGGGCCTGGTCGTGCCCGGCCGCGGGCGGGCCGTAGTACGCGATCTTGACAAAGCACCCGTCCGAGCGCGCGCGGCGCGCGTCCCGCGCGTACTGCCACACCAGGTGCGCGAACCCCTGCGCCGAGGTGCGGCCCGGCGACTGGAGCCAGTACACGACCGTGCTCGCCCGCGCGCCGCGGGCCAGCCGCAGCCGGGTTGCCCGCACGCCCGGGGCCAGGTCCACGGCCTGGCGCTCCACGCTCGTGTAGTGGCCGTGCAGGCAGTTC